>NZ_JARESS010000069.1:0-33714 GCF_046027915.1 Paraburkholderia sp. RL17-347-BIC-D | reverse complement strand
GTCGCCACGCCTGCTGATCCCCAACAACTGGACCTTGCCACCGGATCCTGTCTGCGCCGGCACCAGTCCGATCCAGGCCGCGAACTCGCGCCCGGACCTGAATGCCTTCGCGTCTCCCATCGTTGCAACGGCTGCTGTCGCTGTCAGCAGGCCGACGCCCGGTATCGCAGCGATTGCCCGGCACGCCTTATCCTCTTTCATCCACGTCTGCAGACGCCATTCGATTCCGGCAATCTGTTTATCCAGTTCCATCAGCCCATTCCACTGCTCGCGCAACGTGTCGATCAGGATCGTTGGCAGACGATCGACCAGTCGTTCCAGCACACCCGGTATCGCCTTGTCGAGTGCCGCCCGACCCTTGCCCATCACTTCGCCGTACTCGGTCAGCAGGCCGCGCAGGCTGTTGATCCGCATCGTGCGGAACTTCACCAGTTGCTGTCGCATCCGGTGCAGCCCCAGCACCGCCTGCTGCGTTTCCGTCTTCAGCGCGACAGACTTGCCCGGGTGCTGCGCGTCCATCCAGATCGCACGCGCATCAGCTGCATCGTTCTTGTTGCCCATCACGAACGCCTTCACGAACTTCGCTGGCATGAGCTTTACCTGATGTCCCATCGCTGTCAGCCTGCGTGCCCAGTGCTGCGAGCCGCCGCAGGCTTCCATGCCGATCAGGCACGGCGACCGGTTTGCAAAGTGCTCGAGAAACGCTCCACGCTTGAGCGGCTTGTTCACGATCTTGCCCGTCTCCGCGTCGATGCAATGGATCTGCATCACGCTCTTTGCAATGTTCACACCTACTGTCGTATGCTTCATTTCGGACCCTCCGGTTTGCCTGTGAAGATCTGCATGATCTTCCATCTTGGGCACGCTGATGCCGTCGGCCCGCGGGGTCCACTTTCCTTCTACGCTTCCACCGCTCACGGGTGGGAGGCGTTCATATCATTCTTCAAGATGACGCAGACTCAGCGGATACGCGACGTACCAGCGCACGCACGTCAGAATCACGTCCAGCGGATAGTGCAAGCGTTTCAGTACCTTGGCCAACGCCGGGTTCAGCGTCTTCATCGATTCTCTCATCAGCGACTTTGTATCGCCGGAATTCTACCGTCCATCTCTTACTGCGACACATCCCAGTTTCGACGTTATTGGGTTCGGAGAATCGTTTTTGGAGAAGGGTTATCTTGACGATCTGCTGAGCGTGCCTGATCTCGCCGCCGGCATGTTGCAAGATCTTTTGACGGCGGAAGACACTGGAAACGACATCTCTGGCGGGGACGAAAAACTGGCGGTGCTGAAGTGGCTTGCAACGCCAGCCACGTTTCTGTCTAAGATCCATGTGCGCATCGCCAGCAAAGACGACGGCACGTATGAAGGCCATATCCTTACGCTCGAGCCAAAATGGTGATCGCCCAGCAGAACCGCGGGACGTGCGCCGCACCCATTGCCGATGCGAGCGCAGAGAAATTTTCGAACAGATTCGGTACCCGGCATCTTGAGACCAATTTGCCGACCGTCGTGGCGCTGGGGTACCTGCGGAGATTGAGAGAACTGAATCTCGTACAGGTATGCGGACGGCGGACGTTTCGAATTTACTCGCTGGAATGTCTGCAAAATTCGTTCGTGTGACTTCAGCGCCGCGAGTTTTTTGACTTTTCTACTGTGTACAGCTATTGATAAAACCGGTTATCAGGATTGAAACGACCGGAAAGCGCGGGGATGAATGACGCGCAGCCGTTCTCACAGCCAGCAGTGAATTGCGAGGGGTAGATAGTCAGAGCTATGTACCCTTCATCTGCCGACACATGCCCGGTTCCGGAAGAGGGCGCTCACGCAACTGAAGTTGTGGCTAAATTTCAACTAAGGTTGTGACTGCCCGCGCGCCTTGCATCCGGTGCACCTTTCCCCCACGTCGGCGCCGGAACAGGCCGCCGGCCGTGCGCGCGACGACCGTCTGGCCGCCCACGCCGCGCACTGCGATACAAGTTTGGTTGACATCCCGCCTTGCGTTACAGGTTTAGTTGCCGACGTCGACGGCGTGGTTACAACATCAGCTGAAATGGGATTTGGCCCGGAAGCTTTGCGGGAGAGGAGGTTTGCCGGAGATTTTGCGATGCACAACCGCAGTAACAACTTTAGTTGTGTGAGCGTTGGCGACGCTACACAATTAAAGTTGCGTCTGAACTTCAGCTAAAGCTGTATCTACCCGCACCCTGTCACCGAGTGACTCCTCGCCGAGCGTATGCCCAGTGCATGTTGAAAGCTTTGCGCCGCGATCGTCACCGACATTGTGACCACTAGGATGGGCGAGCCCCTGAGGACGGGGTATTCGTACTTTCCGTGCAATTTCTGGCGGTTTGCACGAAAAATCACATTCAGATCAACGAGTTGAAAATCCGTCAAGTTGCAAAAGCCTGTGAGGCCGGGGAGCCTTGCTGCAAGCGGTTTTCTTACGCCGCTACCGCCAGATTTTGCACGGATCGAACGAATACCCCCGTCTGCAGGGGAGGCGCTTCTATGAGCGCAAGAAAGCCCGGCGCATGCCCCTGGTCGCCACGGAGGCGCTTGCGCACAAGCTCGCGCGGGGCCCCGGTCTACATGCTGCGAGATGAGAAATCTTTTGAGGTCGCGAAATGCTTCGGTTAGTTTCGGCGGGGCCATGAGCCCGGTAATGTGTTGGCGAAAACCCAGTCTTGTGATTGGGCTACGCGCTCCCGCCGTCCCCTATTAGCGAGAGCTGGGATGCCCAGACCATGAGCCGAAACGAGCCTGGCACTAACGCAGCAAGCCGATCATTGGTGAATACTCTCATGGACACCGGTCTGGCACCGATGGTTTTCTGGGGCTCGCTATGAGCCACGGCGGAAGCCAGAACACCGGCCCTCGTCTTGACTCCGATGGATGACTGGCGCAGACCAGCTCTGCAACCAGGTGAGCGAATAATCGGACGCATGCTCATGCGCACCGACGTGGGGTGGCTGAAATGTTTCAGCTAAGCAGGGTAAAGTCTGAGAGAGAAGTATCTAGCTCTTGACCTTGGGCTTTCAACGGATGACGCATTTAGTGTGGCCTACGGCAGGTCGCCATCAATGCCTTCGCAGGTGCGCTTGGATATCGCGCGCATCGAGGGCCGAGAGATCTTCGTTGATCTCTTCGAAAATCATCTGACGCGTCTCCTCGCTCAGACGCTCGCGCAGCATTCCGAGAAACTTCGGCTCCGCGGCAAATCGTAATCGCTGATACCGGTGATGAAGCCGTCCCTGTTCGACGCAGTCGGCGACGGTCTTCGCGAATTTTTCGCGATCCTTCTCGCTCAGCGCGGGCCCACCAGGGACGACATTGACGAGGTCTTCGATTTCCCGCAAGTCCAGCTTAAGTCCCGGTGTCTCGAAGATTCGAGCACGGCTGCCGTCGGCAACGACAACCCAAGTAGTGACAGCCATGGTGCGCCTCTCAGCGTGATCGGTCGCCGGCTCGGCGGCCATCGTAAATCGTCGCGTGACGCCAGCGAACTCGCCGGTCAACGACAGTCTATCTCCACCGCCCATCGATGACGGACCGTGGGGCCTCCCCGCGCTCCTGCGCGAGCGACGGATAATCCGTATACCCGCGCTCGCCGCCTCCGTAGAACGTGGACGGATCCGGCGAATTGAGCCGAGCGTGCGACCGGAAGCGTTCCGGCAGGTCGGGATTGGCGATGAACAGTCGTCCGAACGCGATTAGGTCCGCGTTGCCGTCCTCGAGCCATCTTTCTGCGCTGCCGCCGTCGAACCCGCCCGCGACAATCAGCACACCACGATAAGTGCGTCGTATCATCTCGCTCATGCGTTTCGCGCGCTCCATAAAAGCAACATCCTCACCGGTCGCCGCCAGCGCAGGATTGACGATGTGCAAATAAGCCAGCCCGTATCGATTGAGCTTATCGATGATGTAAGAAAAGGTCGCCTCGGGATCGTCGTCATGCATGTCGTTGAAGGTGCCAAGAGGAGAGAGCCGTACGCCAACCTTTTCCGGCCCCCACACTTCGCAAACCGTTTCGATCACCTCGAACAGCAGCTTGGCCCGACGCTCGCTCGATCCGCCGTATTCGTCCGTGCGGCGGTTCGTGCCGGACAACAGAAACTGTTCGAGCAGATACCCGTTCGCACCGTGCACTTCGACGCCGTCCATACCGGCAGCCTTTGCGTTGCGCGCACCCCTGAAGTATTGGCGCACGAGATACGGCATCTCTTCGACCTGCAGCGCGCGAGGCGTGACGCAGGGCGCGACGACACCTTCGCCGCGCTCGTTCTCGATGAACGCCTCCGCTTTCGGCTGGACCGCAGAGGGCGCGACGGGCAGCATTTCATCGGGCTGCAACGAGGGGTGCGATATGCGTCCGACGTGCCAGAGCTGCATGAACATCAACCCGCCCGCCTCGTGCACGGCGTCCGCCACGAGCCGCCAGCCTTCGACCTGCTCGTGACTATGGATCCCAGGCGTCCATGCATATCCTTGTCCTTGCATCGACACCTGCGTCGCCTCGCTGATGATGAGCGCGGCCGCTGCGCGCTGCGCGTAATAGCAGGCATTCAGCTGCGACGGTATGTTGCCTGGCCGGCTCGCGCGCGAACGCGTCAGCGGCGCCATCACGACACGATGACGCAGGTTGTGCGGCCCCACCTTTACGGGTTCGAAGAGCTTGCGCAGCGGGAATTGCTCGTCGTGCTGCCCGGCTTCCCCGGGCGCGATTTCCGTATCAGTCATATTCGCTCCTTGTGTTTTTTGACGCGGCTCGAAAAGTGCTACCACAGACGCTCCGAAGCGCCGGCGTCAAATCACTTCGACAGGATCCCGCTCTCTGGCCAGTCTAGCGATAGCCTGCGTGCGCTTCTTTCCGGTTTCTGCTCAGATGTGTCACGATCCTGCGGTCATCCGGTCCATCGCTCCATCGGCGGTCGGATGCGGCCCTGCCGTGCCCTTAGCTACTCTGCCGCTTTCGAAAGATTCACGGCCGGCGTTCGCCTCGAACTTCGCCCGATGCGTCGAAAAGAACATCCGCACATTACGGACGTTCGACGACCTCTCAAAAAGCCGTCTCGCAAGTTCATTGCAGGCCGCCATGTCAGGCAGATCCGCAATAACGGCAAAGTCGGGGCCAGGCGACATACGATAGCACTGGGTCACCGGCGGTTCGGCACTGATAAAGACCTCGAACGTGTCGGCGACAGCATGTACACAATGAAAGCGTACGCAACACGGGAAGTCCCTCGACGTGGTCAGGGATGACCAACCGGATGCCCGCGAGGGACAGGCCGGTCGCCTTGCGATGACGGTGAGGTCCGTAGTACTGGTGAAGCCGGGTAATGCCGGTGGAGGGAAGGGGCCTCAGTTCAAGACCAACGCACCATGTAGTGAGGGACCTGGAGACTGGGCAACCTATCAACTCCGATCAGTGTTCAGAAGCTGCAGACGGTGTTGCACGCGAAAACGAGGGCAGAAACCGGTACCGCTTTTACGCTCTGTGACAAGGAAAAAAAGAGCCTTACCATCTACAGCATGCCGCATAACGCGCGGCTGACGGCGACACGTGTCGCACCCACATCTACCGTGAGACCTTCCGACTTGTCGGGGCGCCTCGAACAAATCTACGCACACTGGAAACGTTGTTTGCAGCGCGTCCGAGAAGCTCGCTCTGTTGCTTTCCAGTACCGACGACGGCTGAGTCTACTTCTTCGCAGGTTGTTCTTCGGGCTCGGGGTGAACAGCAATCGGATCGCTCGCAGGAAAGGTCTCTTCGAGCGCTTCGTCGAGTTGTTCGTCCAGGGTCATCGGCGCTTCCTGCTCCTCGACTTTCGACTTCCGGGGGGCGACGCGACTTTCCTTTGTCATGTTGCGCTCCATGAGGGAACCAGCGGAATTTCGCTATTGCAGCGGCGTTGCGTACATGCGATCACGGTTATCGGAGGCGGAGATCGCCACCTTCATAACGCAGATCGAAAATAGTGGCATCGACGACATTCAAATCGACGTCACTGATCTGCCGGGTCGCGCGAGTGATCAGCACGTGCGTGAAGCAGGAGATCCTCGACACCACGTGTCTCGCGTGCTCGACCCCGGCATCGCGCCTAACAAGCTGCTCGCGAAGATCGCTTCTGAGTTGGACGAGCCTGAAAGGCTCGCGTTTCTGCCGTCGCACGATCTGGCATACAGATACCCTCCAGGTTTCTCGATTTGGCGGCGCTTTGTGTGCTCGCCTTGGAACTCGAACGCAAACGGCGGGCATTACCTAAAGGGAACATGTCGTTCGTTTCACACACATTCTGTACTTCCGGCGCGCTTCCGTGTTACAAGCGACCTGGACCTTATACGCAGCACAGATGGCTAGGTCGAGTGTCTTGCCTTCGGCGCATAGCGATTTTATCTGTGGGCAATTCACATAGACGAGCCCTGACAGGAGGACCGCTGCGAGCGCCGCAATAATGGTGCTTCCTGCTTGCATACCGTTCTCCACCGGACGCGCCGTACTGGATTCGAACCGGTGGCCAACGGATTAAAAGTCCGTTGCTCTACCTCTGGAGCTCACGACCCGAAAGAGACCTTGCCCGCCGCTTGTCCCATGTGCACATGTGTTCTCAACGACCTTGTTGCCGCGGGAAGCACATCCAGTGACGAAGCGTCCGCTACAGCACGGTCGTCGACGCTCAGTTTGCGCAACTGCTGAATTTCGATTCTCCGGCCTTCAGATGCGGTCATATTAGTCTTCGGAAGTTTAAGCGTGAGCACTCTCCAATGTCGAACTGCGCGTCGATGTGATCGACGTCCACACCGTATGGTCCGCGTAATTGTCGGGGTGTCGATCCGACCCAAATGCGAACTTCAACAGAATTCAAGATCACAACCCTGATGCAGCGCAGGGGTGGTCATGCTGTCGTGCCGCTGCTGTTCAGGCTCTCTAGCGCCTTCTTCAGGCGTTCCTCCTGGTCATTCGTCAAAGACGTCTTCAATACCTTTCCTCCGAAAGGTTTCAGTTCCGGCAGGACCTTGTCGAAGTTCACGCGACGCACGAGGATGAAGAGCGCGGACGAACCCGGCTCAATGTTCTGGCCTGTCGAACGCATGAAATCGTCATCGATTCCATAGTCTGAGAGCGCGCCCGACAACGCGCCCGTGCTAGCACCGATGGCCATGCCCGTTGCCAGCCCGACGAGCGGATTGAGCAACATCAGCCCAACCAGCGCGCCAAACATACCGCCCCAAGCCGCGCCGCTGAGCGCGCCGATCTTGACGAGATCGACGGCTTGCTTGAGGTGTACCTTGCCCTTCGCGCTACGGACCACGATGCAGGCATCCTCAAGGTCGATCAGGTGCTCCTTTTGCATCTGCTGGAGTTTGGTCAATACCTGGTCGGCCGTCTCTTCGCCTTTGAAGCTTACAACGACTAGATCGCTCACCGATTTGCTCCATTTCTCTGGGAAATAAAACGAGACCCTTTCGCGGCGAGACGGTTGAATTCATGCTCGCTCAGCTCAGCTCAGCGCAAGCCGGTCGACCGCGCCGCGAAGCAGCGGTGGTGCCAGCCAGCCTTGCATGTCCCGCCCGGCGCGTACCTTCTGACGTCAACGTGACCACTGACCCGATGACGATGACGATGACGATGACGATGACATCAAGACTAGGCTCTTGCCGGTTGCACTTCTTCCTCATTCCTGCAAAGACGTGTCGGATCTCTGCGCCCCAGCTACGCGGCTTTCAGATGTGAACGTACGGCAGCATTCCGCAAAAACTGCGGAGGCGTAGGGAAGAAAATCTTCCCCGCGCGGCCTACCGTGGCCCTACCGTGGACGGATGCGTGCGGTACAGGGCGTAGCCCGCGCGCGCGTTAGTCCATTAACAAACCGACTAGGAGCAGCGATGAGAACCGACGACGACATCAAACGAGATGTGGAGTACGAACTGAAGTGGGATCCGGACATCGATCCATCAGATATCGGGGTTGCGGTCAAGGACGGCGCGGTCACATTGTCTGGTTTCGCACGCAGCTTCCGGCAAAGGCAAAAGGCCGAGGAGGACGCGACGCGTGTGCGCGGCGTGAAGGGGGTCGCAAACGATATGGAGGTGCGGTTGCCTCTGATCAATAAGCGGCCCGATCCGGAGATCGTGCGCGAGATCATTGCCCAACTGAAGGCCGAGGTGCCTTATGCGGCGGACACCATCAAGGCGATCGTCAGGGACGGACAGGTGACGCTGAAGGGCGAAGTCGAATGGGACTACCAGCGCCGCCGCGCGGCCGACACGGCGCTGCGGGTGAGCGGCGTAACCGGCCTGACGAACGAGATCGAGATCAAGCCGAAGGTCAAGCCCGAGGACCTCAAGCGCAAGATCGACGACGCGTTCAAGCGCAACGCGGAAGTCGACGCACAGCACATCACGGTCGAGGCCGAAGGCAATAAGGTCGTCCTGCGCGGCACGGTCCGCTCGTGGGCCGAGCGGGAGGAGGCCGAGCGGGTCGCATGGCTTGCCCCCGGTGTGTTGCGGGTCGACAACCGGATCACCATCGAATACTGACGGGGTGCTGGCGACGGGCGGCTCGCTTGCGTACCGACGTGGTCGAGGGGTGGGAAAGGACACAGCACCAAAACCGGAAGCACCCTCAGCGCTCTTGACAGCCGCCTATACTGCCAGAATGAATTGGGTTGATGACACCGCTCTTCGGCTCGTTGCAACGTGAATTGAACGGACTCGCGAGGTTGTCATGAGAATCCTGGTGGTACTGACTTCACACGACCAGCTCGGCGATACGGGCCGGAAAACCGGATTCTGGCTCGAGGAGTTTGCCGCGCCTTATTACTTGTTCAAGGACGCAGGCGTCGAGATGACACTCGCTTCACCAAAAGGCGGGCAGCCGCCCCTCGACCCCAAGAGCGACGATCCGGATTCGCAAACCGAAGCGACCCGGCGTTTCAAGAAGGATAAGGAAGTGCAGGCGGCTTTGACAAAGCGGAATCTGCACCCGCTTTCGACGGAACTGGTCAGTGTGCGGCCAGTTCGCCAATCTGCTACTCGATGCTGGCATGGGCCAAATCATCGAGACCGCGGAAGCTGACGAGTTGTTTCACGATAGGCATGACCGCGGAGTGCGGATGGTGTTATTTGATCTCGATGCGCCGCCTGGCTGCCGGTTCTCCGGCTGCTTTGGGGACGCGCAGCGTCAGCACGCCGTTTTCAAATCTGGCCTCTGTCCGATCGAGATCGATGCCCGCGGGCAACGGGACCGCGCGCTGAAAGTGTCCAAACGACCGCTCGACCCGATAGCATCCCTGTTCTTCGCTCGTCGATTCGAAACGCTTGTCGCCGCTGATGATCAGCATGTCTTCAACCACTTCGAGTTCGACGTCGTCGCGGGTCATGCCCGGCAATTCGGCGACGATACGCAGTGCGTCGCCTTCGTCGGTGACGTCGATCCGCGGTTGAAACTCGCCCGCGCTGAAGTCGCCGAACCAGCTTCCGAGCAGTCCACGGCCGCCGAACGGATCGCGTATCAATTCGGCGAACAGATGAATCGGATCAGGCAGCGGCCAGCTGGCAGGCGCAAGAGATACCGGCGCAGCAGCGGCTGCCATCGGGACCCCGTTACCCGTTTGCGTGCCGGCAGTCTGTTGCCCGTTTTGCGGTGCGCTTTGCTGACTGGTGCGCGGCGCACCGGCGTGGCCCGATTCGTTTTTTTGCGCGGGGTGCGAGCGTAAAAACCGGAACGGATTCCATTTCTCGAGATCCAGAGGCATGTGATTCTCCTTACGTGAGATAAGCCAGTGCCAGACCTGAGGCTGGACCCTGGAGATGACGGGCGGTCCATTCGACCTCGGGGCGCGAAGGGCACGGCCGGCGCCGCGTCGCCCGCGAGCGCAGGGTCGGCCGCGGGTTTGACCTTGTAACCCGCGAGTGCCAGCGAGCAGTGCGCTTACGGATGCAATGGCGCGTGTGGCTCGCCGGTCAGGCCGTCACGGTGCCAGGCACGCGCAGTGATGCCGAGTACGAACAGCAGCGCGCCCGTGAACAACGCATACACGCCGATCAGCCAGACGAGCGCTAGTGCGCCGGCGCCCGGAAATAGCAGCACGAAGATGCCGAACAGCACGGACAGCACTCCGGTCAGCACCAGCATCCACGCATTGCGCAGGCGCCTGTGCAGCCGCGTTGCTGCGATCAGATCGAATACGCCGGTCATAATCGCGTTTGCGCCGATGATGGCGACCAGCACGAGCGTGGTAATGCCCGGCAGTAACGCGGCTATCATACCGGCGCCGATGCTGCAGATGCCGAGCAGCAAGAGCACCCACCATCCGCCGTGCGTCACGCGGTAGCGGATGGCCCCGACAATCGCGACAGTGCCGCCGGCCATTGCGTAGGCGCTAAAGAGGGTGATTAGCAGTAGCAGAGTGAGGCCGGGCCAGAATAGCGCCAGAGTGCCAAACAGTAGCGCTACCGTGCCACGCAGAATGAGCATCCACCAAGCGCGTCCAAGCAGTTCATCCATGTGGGACCCCAAGCTGTACCGTCATGCAATGAACTTCAGTCTAAGCTCCACGCAGTTGTGATTCTTTCGCGTTTCTGCCATGCGTTTCGCAATTCTGCATTCGTTCACGAGGCGTGCGGAATGGCATCCAGATGTACGAAGATAACCCGATCCATCACCGCTTTTTTATAGCGGCTTGCCGTGAGACCTTCTAACATGAACTTACGCCGCGCACGGTCTCGCTTAGCCTCTGCATTGCTGGCCGGCGTCGCACCGTCAACACCAGAACGAAGGGAATCTCATGAAAACGAATCTGCTTGTATTGCTGCTCGCGTCGTCGCTCGGACTCGCTCCAGACGCGAACGCCCAGGTGGCCGGCGCCCAGCCGCTTGGTGTCAGCGTGGAAGAGTCGGCCGCGATCGTGGCAGGCTGGAGCGTGAGAAAGTCGATCATGGACAAGCCGGTCTTCAACGAGAAGGGTGAGCGTGTCGGTGTCATTCATGACATTATTGTGGCACCGGACCGGTCGGTATCGTTTGCAATCGTCGCCGCAAACCAGTTTCTGGGAGTGTCGCATCACGACGTGGCCATTCCGATTGAGCAGCTCGATTTCGTCAATGGCAAACTGGTGCTTGCCGGTGCGACGAAAGATGCGATCAAGGCGCTGCCCGAGTTTCAATACGCAAAGGTACGCGTGACACCTAGGGCGAGGTCCGACTACAGCGAGCATCACTGACATATGTCTCGCATCGTCCACGATCGATGCATTTGACGCGAGGCACATTCGTTCCATGGGGCAGTGCGCGGATTAGTGCGCCGCCGCGTGACTATTCGTCGTGCCGCATGACCGCCGCCTGTTCTTCAGGCGACTTTCTTAACCAGCGCCGGTGCAACGCACGTTCAATGCTGCCGCCCACTGAGAGCAGCAGCAGGAGCAGGGCGGTGGCAATACCCGCAATCTGCCATGCGCCGATGCCGCACACAATGCCGAGCGCGGCGGTGACCCAGATCGAAGCCGCCGTCGTCAAGCCGCTGATCCTGCCGGTGGCGCGGTTTTGCAAGATCACCCCGGCGCCGAGAAAACCGATGCCCGTAATGACGCCCTGAATCGCACGGCCGGCGTCACTGCCGTCGGTGATACCGTGCAGTTCGAAGGACATGCCGGCCATCGTCACGAGACAGGAACCGAGCGCAACAAGGCCTAGCGTCTTGACGCCGGTTGGCTTGCCATGCAGGTTTCGATCGAGCCCGACGAGACACCCCACCAGCACTGCCGCGACCATGCGCAAGATCGCCTCAAGCAATTGCACGTGTGAAATCATCGGCATCCCCGCTAAGGTTTCCAGCTAACGTCGCATTCGGCGAGCACCTGGCTGCTCACTACAGTCTAGCGTCGAGGGGAGCAAACTGCTTTGAGCGTCAAGCGCCGCTCGGGAGACCCTTAAGCCTAAAAACCGCAGTGATCCCCTTGCGATCGCAGCGATCGGTGGGCGTGGCAGCGGCGTAGCAGCAGAAAAGCTAATTGACCCGAAGTGGCGACTGTCTCGTCGAGCACGATTTTCAGTATCAGTACACTCCAGGCACCCTACGAGAAGCCGGTGACGACGGGGTTGGCGGGCAAATTATCTGGCCGCGAGTGCAGCCCGCTGGAGCGCGAAAGGCATCCCGCGCCCACCCGGTCGGTCACGTGGCAAACAGGCCTTCTGCCCGAACTTTCGACCCTCAGGGTTGGGCCGATGCCGCGCAACTGCATCAGCCGCTTGCTACGCGCATTTTCACGCGCGATCCCGGCGATCGCGCGATCGTATTCAATCAGGCGATCCTCAATATTGCCAGCATGATCGAGCAGATCGCTAATAGTGTGCTTCGCCCAGCAAGGCAATGTCTCCAGATGTTTTGTGATGTGCCTGCGTAACTTCTCCGGGCTCTGTGGCAGCACCACGCCGAATTCCGAGAGCAGGCCTCGCAACCGATTATAGGTCGCGGTCCGTTTTTCCACGAAACCTTGTCGTGTTCGATGCAGGCAAAGCGTTGCCTGCTGATGTTCGTCCTTCAGCGGCACGAACGCATGCTCGGACGCGTCACCGCTTCGCAGATCGGAGCAGCATCCGCCGCGTCGTTCTTACCGCGCTTGCCGGGCATGCGATAAGGCCCCACAAGGTCGGGCGCCATGCGCTTGACTGTGTGGCCGTGCTGCTGGAACACGCGTGCCCAGTGATGTGCGCCGGAGCACGCTTCCGTGCCGATGAGGCACGCTGGCAACTGTGCGATCAATGCCACCAGTTGATCGCGCGGCACACGCGGCTTGATCAGCATCGCTTTACCTGCTTCATCTACAACATGAATGGCGAATACATTCTTGGCAAGATCGATTCCGATAGTGACAATAGGCATGGACTTCCCCTCTCGCTGGTGTTGACGAACGTTCGAAACTTCATCATGGCACGTCGATGCCGACTCGCGGCTTCCACCGCAGCCTCGGGACGGGGAAGTCCCTTTCATTCTCTAGGGCTCGTTCTTGATGCCGCGCAGTCCGGTCGCCAACGCACGTATTCCGTCATCCAGTTGTCAGCCATCAGTCATCAGCCATCAGGGATGACTGGATTGCCATCATGGGCATACAGACCCCCCGCTGCATGCGCAGTGGCATCGAGGCCGCTCACGTAAGAAAAGTCGGGCGGCAATTCACGTGACAGCCCGGGTCGTGGATAAGCGTCTTCGGCAACACACGCAGGTCGCGTCCCATACCTTTCAGACCGTCCTCGGTCAGGCCATAGATCGGTGTCATCTCTGAGCCCGCATACCTGGTCGGGATCGCGATGATCGGCAGGCTCCATTCGAGCGCGGCGCCTTACCCAGGCCAAGTCCGATCGATGTTCCCAGATCGCGGACGCGCGTGCCGTGCGTATGGCATGCCGCTTCGCGACCTGACCGCTTTCGAACGCTCCGTAATACCCGGCGTAAGCGTTAGCTCAGAAAGCCTTCAGGAACGATGAGTTGCTTTGAATTCCGGCTAATAGCGTGTCGAGCGTCGCCCCAAGTTGCCCGGCAATATAGCTCAGCAGCAACTGCATCAACGAGGTCGGGATTGCATTCGCCCATATTACGAATCCGCCTTAAGCAGCCTTGAATTCGACGTAAGCTTGGGTATGCGACGAGACAACGAGGAAACTTCTGCTCATCATGAAGCAAGAAACAAGATCGACCCCGGATCGCGGGTTACGCTGCCAACCGATGGACATCGCTTTCACCAATGGCGGGCTGAATTCACTGCAGGGACTTCGGCTCGTGATGCCGACAGGTACCACTGTGCAGGCTGCGGGCTGTGACGACCTCGGAGTGAATCACTCCATGTTGATAAGTGCTCCATTTGTCGCAGTCATTCCGGCGGGCTCGCAGTTGGCCAAGATCGCTGACAACGATCCCAAGGGATGGGTGATCGCCCTCAAAAGGGGCGTACTTGGGCAAGTCTCGCAAGAAGCGTTTGTCGCGGTCCCGACATGGTCCAGGTTTTGGGATCCGTTCCTGCGTGAGGCCGCGGACACATTGGGCGCTTTGCATCATGCGGAGCTCATCGACGCTGCCTGCGCCGACGCTTTCGCCGATGTCATCTCGGTGCACATCGCTCTCCACTACGGGCACTGTGCTGGTGCGGCCGAGCCGGACGCGCCTCTTACGCGTCAAATGCTGACTCGCGTTCAAGGTTTCGTTCATGAGCACATAGACGAGACCATTTTGGTCGAGCAACTCGCAGTGCTGGTGCACATGGGTACATCAAACTTTGCACGCGCTTTCAAAACGGTGACAGGCAACCCGCCCCATCTGTACGTAACACTCGAACGAGTGAAATTTGCCAGGACGATGTTGTGCCAGGAGACCCTTCCCTTGGTTGACGTTGGCGCGCGCGCAGGGTTTCAGACTCAGCAGCATTTCACCGAAGTGTTTCATCGATATACCGGTGTGACGCCGCGCGCATACCGGCTTGCCCACCGTACGTCGGTAGCTGACTAATTTGGCGAAGTTGCGAGCAAAACGACGACCCCGGACTCCCGCGCTGGCGATTAAACCAGAGCGACAAGAGTTTCTCGAACCAGATACTGGCGCCGGGAGTTGATCAGAACAAGATTACACGTCTGGCAGGAGCTGGGAAGAACTGCGTGCGTAACTGGAGGGCGCTACGCAGGATGTAATAAGCGTCGACGGGCTTGTGAGGGCGTTCACGTACCACCGACACGTACGATCTACGATCGGTCCCGGCAACGAAGGCCGAAGCCCGCTCGCTTCCCCGGTGCGCCCCGCCGTGTCTTGCGGGAGCAGCGCATAATGTTGAAATATTTTTGTCAGGATGATGGAGGTGGATATGGCTACGTTGCATGGACGGCGTCCGGATTAACCCTGCAACTGGCGGTGTCACGCATGTGCGCTGGGCTCTCATCGACTCGAAGACACATGACTGGCTCTCTTCCGGCGCGGTTGTCGAGGTGGCCGAAGTTGTCATAGAGATGTATGCGGGAGACGTTGGTGAGAGCGCTGCAGGACACGATGTGGTACAGCGTTCGGGAATCGACCTCGCGCAGGGATACCGGTATGGGAAATCGTAGCGAAGGGCCTCGCGCTTGAAACATTCGTGTCGAAGGTCGAACCGGAAGCGGGATCCGGGTCTCGCGTGGCCGTCGACGACGTTCGCCAAAGCGGCGATTTCGCTGTCATCGCGCGGCAGCCCGAGTCAATCGCCCCGCTGCGCACCTTCGCTGGATCGTGTTTCCTGCTGCCGCTGTGCATACATGGTCCGGTCGAGTTCGGCGTCCGCCGCCGTGGTCGCGTCGACCGGATCGTCGCGCTGCCGCATCAGCCAGTAAACGCTCCCCAGCGCCACCAGCGCAAACGCAAGCGCCGCGATCTGCGCGGGTGCGCTGGCTGGATCGAGAATGATGAATTTGCGGGCGATGGCAAGCAGCGCAATGAGAACCACCGTCTTGACCTGAACGATATGATCGCGCCGCGCCATCACGCGCGTAATCGAATGTTTGAATTCCATTGCGATCAACAATGTCATGACCATGCCGAAGACCGTTTGAAACACTGCGTGATCGAGCGGGTTCAGCGCGTCCGAAACCAGCAATGCAGTAACCGCGCGGATCAATTGCCAAAGCGACACGAGAATGATGACGGAGATCACCAGGCTCAGCACATGCGCGACAAGCTGTTCGAAGCGTTCATAAAAGGTGAGTACGTCCCACTGCAGACGCAGCGCATCGAAATCCCTGCGCAGCCAGCTTTTCTTTCTGTCCATGATTTGGCTCCCGGGCGGTCGCCGATACGCCGCGCGCACACAGCGGGTGCGGATTGCACATCCGTCGCGCGAAGGTCAGTTGACGATGTGGCAGCTCATGCGCCACGGTCTTTCGGGTTCATGCTGTTTCTTTGCAGATAGCTGCTTGACAACGCAACGGGCGGACGTCATTGTCGAACATTATAAGTCGCGCCGCCTGCGCACACCGTCCGGATTGGCGAATGCGCCATTTTTCTATTCGGGGGGCAGGGGCACGGGCTGTCACAAAACACGTACTAAGCTTGGAGTAGAAGTGGAAAAAACGCTGAGTGCGTCAACCGGTCGGCTGGCATACGTCCCGACATCTACCTGCTGGTACCGGCCGACAGGACAGCCGTAGAAGCAAGCAGCCGTGACGCAACCGGCAAATGTAACCACGTCACCGTTAGTGTACCGTGTACCGCCTTTCCTTCCAGCCACCGCACAATTAGCCGCGCCCAGGAGACGATCCGCAAGGGCTCGTCATCACGATCGCTTCGCACACGCTCAAAAGCAAATCGCGACAGAGTTTTCGGATCGGCGGCCCGTGCTTGCCACTATGGTTCAAGGCTTGGATCCCTTCCTGCGCGCGGCGACCGACACGCTCATTTCGGTCTCGCAAACCGCCGCCGTGGAAGTCGGCTGCCTCGAGGACTTCGCCGACGTCATTGCCTCGCATGTCTCGTACCATTACAGCCGCAGCGCTCATGCGAGCGATCCCGAAATACTGATCGACCAGCATATACTGATGCGTATCAACATCCACATCAGCGAACATATTGCCGAGAACATTCTGATTGAGCATCTCGCCGCGCTGGTGCATACGAGTCCGTCGCACTTCGCGTGTACATTGAGGAAAGCACCGGTTCCCCACTCATTTTCATCTGACGACGGAGGGGCTGACGCTCGCCAAATCGATGCTGTCTTCGAGCCGGGTGCCGCTCGTTGACGTTGCGGCCGCATGGGTTTCCAGACCCAGCAGCATTTACCGAAGTATTTCATCGCTACACGGGAATGACTCCCCGCGCATTCCACCTTGCCGCGCGAAGCGAATTGCCGGCATCCGGGCGGCGCACGCCAGGATTGCAGAATCCCGACAAGTCTTCGCAGGAATGAGAAAGAAGTCGCTTCTGTCGGCGCGTAGTGTTGAATGCATGGCTTCAATGGCTCCGCCAGAGGCGAATACAGTTCATTGCTACGCGAGGCCTCACGATGCACGATCTGCTCGGACACGCGTGGTGGATGCTGGCGTTGGCTCTATCTGGTCTTACGCTTGCCTTTCTAGTCGCGCTGTACGCGGCCTACGCGACTATCAGCGGCATCAGCGCAATCAGCGGGGCCATCCGTCATGGTCATGACACATGGGGCTGGTGGGCGCCACTGCTGCTGGGATTGTTCAGCGTCGTCGCCGGTGTGATTGCGATCTTCCTGCCGGCCATCATCGCCCTAGTGCTCGTCATTGTGAGGCGCGTAAACGCCATCGCGGCAGGCGTGTTCGATCTCGTTACCGTCACCCCGTCGCGTGGTCGCCTGCGCCGCGCCCGGTCGCTGTACGCAACCGGCACTATTTCGCTGGTATTCGGCGTGCTCGTGATCGCGTGGCCCGGCGCTGGCGCGCTTGCACTTGTTTGGATGATCGGTGCGTACGCCATTTTCAGCGGTGCCTTGCTAAATCTGCTCACCGATCTGATCCGGGATCCGTTCGGCGGGCTGTGCCGCTGGAACAGTGGTTCGGCGATTTCAATCCCAGCTGGTTTCAGCCGCGCATTCGACGTGGTCGACGACGGCGACGCCTTGCGTATCCTCGCCGAACTGCCGGGCCTGAGCCGCGACGACGTGAAGTTCGAAGTGATCGATGACATGCTGCTGCTAAGCGGCAACAAGCAGATCGAGTCTAAGGGCGAAGAAAAAGGCTGTTACCGCGTGGAACGCGCGTTCGGGCAATTTCAGCGGGCGATTCCGTTGCGGTCCGGTGTCGACCTCGATCGTGTCGACACGCGCTTCGACAACGGCGTGCTGACCATACGCGTGCCCAAAGCGGGCGAGACAAAACAGATCGCAAAGCAGATCGAGACCAGGTGATCCGCGAGGTCTCGCCGCGAGAGATCGTGAAGCAGTGCGTCGGCGAGGCAGAAATATCTAGGATATGGACAGCCCAGTCGCCCACATCGCAACGCACAGCGCGTGGGCAGAACCTGAAGAGGAACATCATGGCCAAGTGCAGTGTTTGCGGTAAACCGGCGACTACACAGATCACGATCACCGAGAACGGCCAGCGGCGCCAGTTGATGCTTTGCGACGAACATCACATGCAGTTCATGGCACGCCATCAGCGCAGCCTGTCGCCGCTCGAGTCGCTTTTCCACGGTGGGCTGTTCGAGCGCCTGTTCGACGAGGGATGGTCGCCATTCGAAAACGGCGGCACGGACTGGGAGCGGGCAGGGCGTCCCGCGCCTGACCGCGCGTCGGGTTCGGCCGGGTCATCCGGTCCGTCTCAAGCAGCGGGCGGACCGGACAGCAGCGGCGCCCGCCCTCGCCGACGCAGGCGTGCACGTGAGGGCGTCGACCTGCAGAGCTTTCTGAGCGAAAGCGGGCTCGACCGGCTGCAGGCGGCCGCGCAGAAAGCTGTCGAGTTCGGCAAGAACGAGGTCGACACGGAACATCTGCTGCTCGCGCTCGCCGATAGCAACGTCGTCAACGAAATCCTGCGCGAGTTCAAGCTCGATGCCGACGATATCAAGCGCACCATCGAACAGGACGCGCCGCGCGGTACGGCCAAAGCCGATGGAGACGAGGCCCGCATCGGCGTTTCGCCGCGCGCAAAGAGCGCGCTCGAACATGCACTCGTGGCGTCGCGCGAGCTCGACCATAGCTATGTCGGCCCGGAACACATCCTGATCGGTCTCGTCGAGGAAGGAGACGGCTTCGCCGGCGAGCTGCTGCGCAAACTCGGGTTGACGTCGCAATCCCTGCGTCAGAAAGCAGTGAAGGTGGTGGGCCAGGGCGCGGAAGACGGCAGCGTCGAAGGCCGCTCCTCCACCCCGACGCTCGATAAATACGCGCGCGATCTAAGCGAGCTGGCAAAGCTCGGCAAGCTGGATCCGGTAATCGGCCGTGACAAAGAAATCGAAACCACCATCGAAGTGCTCGCGCGGCGCCGCAAGAACAACCCGGTTCTGATCGGCGAGCCGGGCGTCGGCAAGACGGCGATCGTCGAAGGTCTGGCGCAACGCATCGCGCAGGACCAGATCCCTGAAGTGCTACGCGGCAAGCGCGTGGTCGAGCTGAACATCAACAGCGTGGTGGCGGGCGCGAAATATCGGGGCGAATTCGAAGAGCGCGTCAAGCAGGTGCTCGACGAAATCGTCGCGAACCAGGACCGGCTGATCATTTTCATCGACGAGCTTCATACGATCGTCGGCGCGGGCCAAGGCGGCGGCGAAGGCGGGCTCGATATCGGCAACGTATTCAAGCCGGCGCTTGCGCGCGGCGAGCTGCATCTGATCGGCGCAACCACGCTCAATGAATACCAGAAGTACATCGAAAAGGATTCGGCACTCGAACGGCGCTTCCAGCCAGTGATGGTGCCCGAGCCGAGCGTCGAGGACACGATTGATATCCTGCGCGGCCTGCGCGACCGGCTTGAGGCACATCACAAAGTGAAGATCACCGAAGAGGCGATCACGGCCGCGGCGAAGCTGTCGGATCGCTATATCGCCGCCCGCTTCCTGCCCGACAAGGCTATCGACCTGCTCGACCAGGCCGCGGCTCGCGTGCGCATTTCGTCGAACTCGCGACCGCAGGCGCTGCAGGGAATCGAGGCCACTGTCCGTCGTCTGCGTCAGGAGCAGGACTCGGCGAGCGCGGCCAAACAGTTCGACAAGGCGAAGGAACTGCAGGAGAAAATCAAGGCCGAGCAAGCGCGTCTGAATGAGTCGACGGAGGCCTGGAAGAAGGAACGCGGCACCAGTTCGCAGGAAGTCGGGGCGGAAGACATCGCGCAGATTGTATCCTCGCTGACCGGCGTGCCGGTGTCCGAACTCACAGCCGAGGATCGCGAAAAGCTGCTGCGTCTGGAAGACCGTTTGAGGGAACGCGTTGTCGGACAGGACGAAGCCGTCACGGCCGTATCAAAGGCCGTGCGACTTTCACGCGCGGGGTTGACGGAAGCTGGCAAGCCGATCGCCAGCTTCCTCTTTCTCGGACCGACCGGCGTTGGCAAGACCGAACTCGCGAAGGCGCTCGCCGCCGCGGTATTCGGCGACGAGAACGCACTCGTGCGCATCGACATGAGCGAATACTCGGAACGCCACACGGTGGCCCGTCTCGTCGGCGCGCCTCCCGGCTATGTCGGCTACGAAGAAGGCGGCCAGCTGACCGAGCGCGTGCGGCGCCACCCATACAGTGTCGTGCTGCTCGACGAGATCGAAAAGGCGCATTCCGAAGTGCACAACATCCTGCTGCAACTGTTCGACGAAGGACGTCTGACGGACGGCAAGGGACGGCTCGTGGATTTCACCAACACCGTGATCATCGCCACCAGCAACATCGGCTCGCAGATGATTCAGGACAACATGAAGGCCGATTCGAAACAGCTGGACTATCCCGCGCTGCGCGACCGGCTGATGGAAGTCCTGCGGCATCATTTCAAGCCGGAGTTCCTGAACCGTGTCGATGAAGTGGTTGTGTTCCATGCGCTCGGCAGGGAGCAGATCCGCCGGATCGTCGACCTGCAGCTCCAGCGCGTGCAGCGCACGGCTGCCGCGCAGAATATCGAGCTGTCGTTCGACGATGCACTGCGTGATCATCTGGCCAGGGTTGGATACGATCCCGAGTTCGGCGCGCGGATGTTGAAGCGCAAGATCCGTATGGAAGTGGAATCGGAACTCGCCGACTCGCTGTTACGAGGCGATGTGCGCAGCGGCGATGCTGTCGAAATCGACTGGGACACCAGCGAAAAGGCCGTACGTGTGAAAAAGCTGGCGGCGCAGGAATCGACCGGCGAAGAAGCCAGGAAAGCCGCCGAAGCCTCGGCCTGAGGCTCGGAAACGACGGGTACGGCCGGCGGAGTCAACGCCGCCGGCTGTACCCGCTTACAGTGCCACTTCTCCCGCGATCATCTCGTCGCGATAGCACCAGATCCACGATTCGCCCGGTTCAACGGAACGCACCAGCGGGTGGCCGGTCGCGTGATAATGCGCGCTCGCATGGCGATCGGGCGACGAGTCGCAACAAGCTACATGACCGCACGACATGCAGAGCCGCAGATGCACCCAGGAGTGGCCGAGTTTCACGCAGTCCTCGCAATAGTGCTTCGTGGTCTGCAATACGCGGATTCCATCCAGATGCGTGCAGGTGGGAGTCATGGTCAGCTCCTGGTGATGAGATTGCGACAGGGAAAGCGGACGGCGCTCACTCATGTGAGGCACATGAAGCACATCATGCGCCGCTCAGATAGCGGTGCACGAGCGCTACCGCCGTGGCTCCTTCGCCGACGGCGGCCGCTACGCGTTTGATCGAACCGTGGCGGACATCGCCGGCGGCGAACACGCCGGGCATGCTGGTTTCCAGATACAGCGGCTCGCGATCCAGCGGCCACTGCAGCCTCTGGTCCGTGTCGTGGAGGTCAGTGCCCGTCACGAGATAGCCGGCTTCATCGCGCGCCACGCCCACTTCTTTGGCCCAATCAGTCTGCGGCAGGCCGCCAATGCAAACGAAGAGCCAGTTCGTCTTCACGCGTCGCGCTTCGCCGCCGCGGCGATCGGTCAGCGTGATTTCGCGCAGCAGGTCGTCGCCGTGCAATGCGGTAACGGTCGTGCAGGTCAGCACCTCGATGTTTGACGCGGATGAAATACGGTCGATCAGGTACTGCGACAGTGTGCTTTTCAGCGACGTGTCGCGCACCACCATCGTGACGTGATTGCAGTACTGGGAAAAATGCATCGCGGCCTGCCCCGCCGAATTGCCGCCGCCCACGATGTACACGTCTTCGCCGCGGATCAGCGATGCCTCGCTCGCACCCGCGCCGTAGTACACACCCGCGCCGCTGAAGCGCGCTTCGTCTGGCAATTCGAGCCGCCGGTACGCGACACCTGTCGCGCACACCGACGTGCGTGCCGTGATCCGCGTACCGTCTTCGAGATAGACGATACCGTTTCCCGTCGAGAAATCCGCGCGCACGCCGGCACGGGCCAGCAGGATTTCCGCACCGAAGCGGACTGCCTGATCGCGGGCCCGCTCGGCGAGCTCCGTTCCGCTGACACCCTGCGGAAACCCCAGGTAGTTCTCGATCTTCGACGTGCTGCCAGCCTGCCCACCGACGGCCCAGCGCTCCACCAGCACCGTGCGCAATCCCTCGGATGCACCGTAGACCGCGGCGCTCAGACCGGCCGGCCCGGCGCCATAGATCGCGAGATCGTATTCCGAACGTGACGGGCTGCGAAACCAGCCGAGCTTTTCGGTGATCTGCCGGACAGTCGGACATTCGAGTCGCGTGCCGTCGTGAAACTCGCATACCGGCAGGCGCGAGTCGCGAAGGTGCTGCACCTGTGCCAGCTTCACCGCCTCTTCATCGTTATTGAGTTCGATCCACTCGAAAGGAATGTCGCAACGATGCAGGAAATCGCGGATCGCATAGCCTTCCGCCGACCGCATGCGTCCATAGATCTTGACCATGTGTGCCTCGCCCATGTCTGTGTTCGGGTCATGTGTGTGGTCAACCGTCAAAGGGAATCCGCCGACGCTTCGATCTTTTGCCGTACGAAGCGGCGGCCCCATTCGAAGCCGTCACGCACGGCTTCGGCCTCAGTTAACCATTCCGGCTGAACGGTCTCGGGACGACACTCGGTCAACGTATCCGAAGCCTTGCGTACGTTGACCTTCGCGCGCCATGCGCCGAATTCGTTCTGCTCCGGCTGCACCGCGATCTCGTACCCTTGCCAGGCAAGCGTGTTTGTCTGCATACGGTGTCCGACGTCTGCCGCGACGCCGCCTCAAGTTATTGAACGCACTGGCCGGCGCACGCTCGTCTCAATCCGGCAGAACGAACTCAGTACGCATGTCCTCGATGACACGCCTGACCTGTCGAAGATAGTCGGTGCCGCTCTCGTTGAGCGCGAGCATGTCCCAGTTCCGGCCGGAGGCGTCGGGCGGATGCCGCTCGGGCAGCGGCACGCGAACTCGCAAATGGTGGGGGACGTCGGCTGCAAGCTGCTCGACGCGCCGCTGTGTTTCGCCGCGAATCTGCTCGGCCGTTTGAATGGACTTCGACATGGGCTTGCCCTCATGAGTGGCGAACGTCGTCACGGAGTCACGTCGCGTGAAAGTCTCGTGCGGAGATCACGCACGGATGATTGGGATTCGGGCGAGAGTGGTGACCGCCGGCCTGACGCAAAATTTCTCCGATGCGGTTACCTGTTTGCATGCGGTCATTTACACCGGGGGCGGCCTAGATTGAAGGGCCGAACGAGGAACGGTTGATCGATCGTGGATCTATCGATTGTGTCACCGTTGCGACAGTGAATGTGTCACTGCCCGGTTCCGAACGAAGTTAAGTTCGGCCGCAGCTTAATACTGTCGCGACGGCGCTGGCGGCAGAGTACGGGCCATGAGTAGCCGTGACGATCGCTGCGAGCGGCACGAAAGTGGTGCTTCCTGCACTTTCATATCATCCTCGACCGGACGGTGTTCAGGTAGCCATGCCGCTGGTGTTCAAGCCCTCCAGTGCCTTTCTCAGACGTTCCTCCTGGTCGTTCGTCAGAGACGTCTTCAATACCTTTCCACCGAAAGGTTTCAGTTCCGGCAGGACCTTGTCGAAGTTCACGCGACGCACCAGGATGAAAAGCGCGGACGAACCCGCCTCGATGTTCTGGCCTGTCGAACGCATGAAATCGTCATCGATTCCATAGTCTGAGAGCGCGCCCGACAACGCGCCCGTGCCGGCGCCGACGGCCATGCCTGTCGCCAGTCCGACGAGCGGATTGAGCAATAACACACCAACCAGCGCACCAAACAGACCGCCCCAGGCGGCGCCACTGAGCGCGCCTATCCTGACGAGATCCACGGCTTGCTTGAGGTGTATCTTGCCCTTCGCGTCCCGGACCACGACGCATGCATCCTCAAGGTCGATCAGGTGCTCTTTCTGCAGCTGCTGGAGCTTGTTCAGCACCTGGTCGGCAGTGTCTTCACCTTTGAAACTCACAACCACTAGATCGCTCATTGACTCGCTCCTTCTTTCTGAAAGATCAACCGAAGCACGGCCGGGACAAGATGATTGCTTTCAGTCCCCGCGCCAGGTGCAACCCGGTCAGCCGCTCGAAGGCTGCAGCGGTGCCCCCGGCCCAGCACTTACTTCCGCATGCAGGAGGGCATTGACGGCATGTAATCATCAATCAAGATTAGGCTTCCGCTGACTACGCTTCTTCCACGTTCCTGCCAAGACATGTCGAATTCCTGCGATCGCGTCGAAACTTGGAGCAGCCTTGCGCAGCACCCGGGCAGGCCAAGGGAAGGAATTCACTCTCGCGCGCCATATGGTGACGGATGCGCGGCGCAGGCGTGGCCCGCGTGCACCCGGTGATTCATTTTCGTGGACCGCGTTGCCGCAGAGCCGACGGTCGGGGTTGCAAGTGCAGGAAGCGTTGCGCTCATGTCTCGCCTCGCGGGCATGGGTGGTGCGCGAATGGACGCAGTGCGCTCCTGGATCTCGATGACGATCATCGGCGCACGGCTGTGCCGGCAGACGAAGACCAGAGGGAGAGCCCCCCGGAATCGTCGGGCTGGGTGCCCGCCTCAGGCACGACGTCCAACAGTTCACGCGCCTTTCCGAGACTGCCGCGGCGCACCGGATTGGCCGTTAGTCGATAGTGACTGATGCGATGGAAGCCGCTGGGTAGTTCGTGCTGCAGGAGTGGCGCGTGAACTCGCCGGCTTGGAGCGTCATGATCTTGTAGCGGGTGGGTCCCTTCGCGCGGTATTCCTTCTAGCGGAAGGTCTCGCCGCGCTCGTCGAATTCGACCAGGCGCTGGTTGGAGAATCGCGACGCGGTGGGTACAGCGTGCGAGGTACTCAAGCACCGCTTCCGGTCCGGCGAAGGGACGCTTGGCGCAAAGTCGCCGGGATCATTCGTGCCTTGGATAACGTCTTCACGGTTAAGGCGAGCGCGTGAGCCGCCGAGTAAAGAGACAAGCCTGCCTCAGCGAATTGCCGCGGCGACTTACCCCGTGTGTGACGGCGGATCTGATACGCATGTTTTGACACGTAACTGCTACTCGTTTTCGAAACGCAGTCAGGTCATAGTACGCAACACAGATAACGGTGCGAAAGCAACTTCATGCGGGTTTTTCAACGCTACACGGCACGAATACGCCGGCTGCGACCTGTATTCGACGGGCATCTTGACGCGGTGGTGACTGTCGCCGTTGCGTCGAGCCTGGCTGGTTTGCTCGCGGCTAGCCTGATCGCATCTCGCGACGCCGTTGTGCTGGTTATCGCCCTATCGGCTTGCGGCTCGGTTGTGTACGTTGGTTACCGGGGCCGCCCAAAAGCAAGATTGCGGCGCGCCGCGCGCATCGGTCTTCGCCGCGGGGAGTTCCATGTCGTCTATCAGCCCATCGTGGACACGCGCACGCGACACTGCGTGGGCGTGGAAGCCCTGCTCCGGTGGGGCCATCCAAAGTTCGGAGCCGGGGGCCCGGGGCTGTTCATTGGAGAGCTCGAAGGCACGCGTCTGCTGGGCGCGTTGACCTGTTTCGTGCTGCGCGAGGCGAATAACGCACTGACCCAGCTGCCGTTCGCTCAGCACTGGCATATATCGGTAAATATCTGCGCGCGGCATCTGATGGAGGAATGCTTTGTCGAGGATATCTGTGAGTCCGCCGGTCCAATGTTAGATCGCCTCGTTCTGGAACTCACCGAGCGCAACTGCGTCGAGCGCACACCGCGGGTTATCGCGGCGCTTAGCCACTTGAGGCAACGCGACGTACGCCTGTCACTCGACGATTTCGGCACTGGCTTCAGCAATCTGGACTTACTCTGCGATTTCCGGTTTGATCAGGTGAAACTCGACCGGCGATTTCTAGCCATGCGCGGCGAAGCGCGCATCCAGTTTCTGAAGTCGGTAGCCGCGTTGGTGCACACACTTGGTGCGAAAGTTGTCGTGGAAGGCGTCGAGAGCGCTGCAGAACACGATGTGGTACATCGCTCGGGAATCGACCTCGCGCAGGGATACTGGTATGGGAAGCCGATGGCAGTCGATCAGCTTCGTGCGTTTGCGTCGGCGACGGCGTCGATAAACGCATTACACAATGTGACCGGAACGGAGCATGGAGCGTGAAAGACGAATGCGTCATGGATGCGCAGCAACAACGACAACCAGCCAGCGCCACCCTGCCACCAGAAAGCGACTACGATCAGTACTTTCAGCGCGTGACCAGGATCGCCGCGCGCGCGCTGAATTTACCAATGTCCATCGTATGTCTCGAAAGTCTGGGCCAGCCAGAAGTCGTAGGCGCAAGCGGGTGCGGACGGGACGTCGTATTCCATGTGGAGACGTACTATTGCCGGACGCTCCAATGCGAGGAACCGTTCGTCGTCAGGGATGCGCTGTCTGATCCGAAGCTTGCGCAGGGGCCACTGGCAACCGGCGAACCGGGGATCCGCTTTTTCGCAGGCATTGCGCTGCGTCTAGCGTGCGGCAAACCCATCGGTATGCTATGCGTGATGCACACGATGCCGCGGCGCTTCACGCGCCAACAGCGTCAGATGGTGGTGGACCTTGGGCAAATGATCGAGCACGAAGTTGGCCTGCGCCAGATGGACAGCCCTGATCGTTTGCAGGTGCTTCAGGCGATCGACCGGCTTGAGGCCCAGCATGCGCTGTACGTCGAGACGTTCTATCGACACCGGTCGCTATTGCGCATATCGGAAGGGACTGGGAGTGGCGGCGCATGAATGATGCCTGCGTGAAATTCTTCGCGCACTCTCGTGCCCCGCTGACGAAAACGAACATACTCGATTTGCTGGATGCGAGCGACCAGACCAAGCTTGAACAGGTCGTGCAGGCACTCAATCGTGGCCGAGGGGTCGAGGTCCTGACGCTGGACGTAACGTTCCAGTTGCGCAACAAGCAAAGTAAGCCAGCGCGAGTGCAGGTGGCATTGAAGCAGGCGGGGTCGACCCGCGACGGAGGCTGGCTGTTTGTCATTCAAAATACCCTGGCGGAGCAACGGGAGAAAATCGCGCGCGATGCGCGGGAGGCTGCGTTGCATCGGGCAGCCCATGAGGCCTCGGAAGTTCTGCGCAGGTCGCATGAGCAGCTCACGACCGCCGAGCGACAATTGGGAGCCACGCGCGTAGATCTGCGCGCCATCGCTGACAATCTGCCGGTGCTGGTCGCTTATGTCGACGGTGAGCGACGTTTTCGGTTCGCCAACTCAACCCATCGCGAGTGGCTTGGGCTGGACCCGGAGGAGATCGTGGGACGGCTCACCCATGAGGTTCTTGACGCTGACTATGTTGCTGCCATCGAGCCGTACGTCCAACGCGTGCTCGACGGCGAAAGGGTCGAATACGAGGTTGGAGCGACGCTCAACGGAGGCCAACGTGTCCTGCGTGGTGTGCTGGTGCCGCGTCGCGTCCACGATCAGTCGGCTGACGGGTACTACCTGCTGGTGCAGGATGTGACTGAGCGAACGGCGTTGCTCGATCGCATGCGGCATCAGGCGTTCCACGACCCTGACCGGCCTGCCTAACAGACGCTCGTTCTTCGACAGGCTGGAAGAAGCATGCGCAGCAGGAGGCGACGGTGTCGCTGCCATCGTGTTTATCGACCTGGACGGCTTCAAGGCCGTGAACGATACATACGGGCATCAGTGCGGCGACGAAGTACTGGTTGAAACCGCGCGCCGGATCAGCCGCTGCGTGCGTGGCGGGGATCTGGTTGCGCGGCATGCAGGGGATGAGTTCACAGTGCTGCTGACCGACCCTGCAATCGATCGTGCTGCACTGGAGAGAATTGCACGTGCAATCCTGCTGACACTGAGCCAGCCCATAACGTTCGGGGCGAAGGTCGTCCGGTTATCGGCGAGTATCGGCATGCTACTGCGCGGCCAGGCGGCGTCATTGAGTGGGGAAGCCCTGTTACGCGCGGCGGATGCCGCAATGTATCGTGCGAAAGTCGCAGGCAAGGCGCGTATTGTCGTGCACGAGCTTCACGATTCACCGGCCGGCGTGCCGGGTTGAGATCGACGCCCGTATCATGCCGGCCGCACCGGGCCGGCCAGCTTTGCGCCGCATCGCGATTCATCGACGCACAGGGCACCTAGTGTCGCGACCGCTTTATCGAGCCGCGCCGACCACGGATATCCATAGTTCAGACGCACACGGTGTCGAAAGGCGCCGTCCGCAGAGAAGATAGGTCCGGGCGCGATACTGATGCCACGGTTGAGCGCAGCCTGGAAGAGGTGTATCGAGTCTGCGTGATCCGGTAGCGCCACCCATGTGAAATAACCGCCGTCAGACCTCGTCGCCATCGTATTGGCCGGGAAGTACCGGCTGATCGCGTCGAGCATCTGCGATTGCTGAAGGGCCAACTCGCGACGTAGTTTGTGCAGGAAACGTTCATATCCGCCATGCTCCAGATAGTCGGCGATTGCGCGCTGCGCCGGCATGCTGGCCGATAGAGTGGTCATCCATTTCGCACGTTCCAGCCCACCCGCGAACCTTCCGGCTGCCGCCCAGCCGATACGATATCCGGGCGCAAGGCACTTCGCGAACGATCCACAATGGATGACAATACCTTTCCGGTCGAAGAATTTGGCCGGACGCACCGGGTCCGGGCCAAAATGCAGCTCGTTGTAGACGTCATCCTCGATGAGCGGCACGTCGTGTCTGGCGAGCAGATCAACCAATGCCTGCTTCCTGGAATCGTCCAATGTCACCCCGGTCGGATTGTGGAACGAGGTCATGAACCAGCAGGCGCGAACCGGATGTTGCTGCAGTGCACGCGCGAGCGCATCCAGATCATGCCCCTTCACCGGGTCGACAGGAATCTCCACTACGTTCAGCCTCAGACGCTCGATAGCCTGCAGCGCTGCATAGAACGTCGGCTTTTCGATCACGATCACCTCACCTGGAGCGGCGAGCAACTGGGCGCTTAGTGTCAAGGCTTCGAGTGCACCGCTCGTAATGATTATCTCGTCGACAGGCACCGTCATCCCCGCCATCAGGTAACGCAACGAAATCTGCTGGCGCAATCCTTCGTGCCCTGGGGGCAGTCCGTCAACCATGCTGGCCAGGTCCGTTGAACGATTGACCGTCGCGCACGACTTTCCGACGCGCGCCATCGGAAACAGCGCAGGGCTCAGGAACGCTGAACCAAGTGGGACAGTCTCGGGCTGCCTGATCGTCTTGAGGACCTCAAAGACAAGGTCGCTGATATTGACGGTCTTCGGGTCGGTGCCCGGCGAGGTCTCGGGCGTTGGCCGCGCCAATTCTATGGCAGTCGGCGACACGAAATATCCAGAACGCGGGCGCGCTTTAATCAAGCCCCGACTTTCGAGCAGGTAATAGGCACGAAATACCGTCGCGGGGCTCACGCCCCAAGCCTTGCACGCCGTGCGCACCGAAGGGATACGCGCGCCGGGTGGCAGATCACCGCGCTTGATGAGCCCACTGAGTTGGTCGGCCAGCCGCTCGTACCGTTTCAACTTGTACTCCGCACGGATAACACCATTGCGGGCATGGGACCAGCCCCGGTAGCACACACACCCGATGTTAGAAGAATGCCCCTTTTTAATCTGATACGGCCATTCTTTTGCAATCTGCTTCTATTGCGAACGCGCACACGCTGGCAAAGTGCGCCCCAGACAGTTTCCAGTTCTTCCGATGTTTCGCCTGCGTGTAGCGGTCCAATCGATAGCGATTTTTTAAGCCGAATTTTTAACGATAAATCAATGGCATCTCGGTTCCCAGTTTCATCTGTCAGATGCGCCGCGTTCATCGCGCCCCGCCGGGCCTGGAGACGAGGTATGGCAATCATGCTCGTCGCCTGCGCAGGCACCTCACTCGCTATTGCAGGTCCGGCCGACACGGGCTCCAGTCGCAGTCTGACGGTTGAAGGCAACGTCTGGCAGCAATTGAAGGACTTGCTTGCCGGACCACCGGCACCCCCGATTCGCTTCGGCTCAGCCTGCGCGTCCATTGCGCCGTTGCCCGCTATTCCCGCCGCCCTTGCCGGACCGGTTGCCGGCCTGATGCCTTTACTGACTAGTACTTGCGATTCGCTCGACGACACGCGTGGCGATGCGACCGGCACCGCTGCTGCGATGGCCAGTTTGGGGCCGAACGCGGTGAGGCTGCTCAGGGAAGTGAAGTGGGATATCAGCGGCCACGCGGCGGCAGAACGAAACGGCCTTTTGGCCTCTGACGCTGTGGCTGGTTCCGCGTCGCGGGTCGACCGCGCGGAGCAGTCGCCGGAACCACCGGCGATGTCGCCTCCAGATTGTTCATTGGGTACGGGCTGTGAAACACAAGCAGTCTCACCTTCGATCGACACCGACACACTCGTCTCGCTGCAGCCTTCGGCGAGCACTGCTACCCGGCGTACCTCAGTATGGACCATATTAGGATTTATATTGTGGCCAATTCTGCTGGCGGTCCTGGTCGTTCTTGTCGGTTGGGCCCTCAAAAGGTGGTTTCGCTACGATAAGTCCCTGCTGCGTGCAGCGCGTGCAGGGCTGCGTCGAGGCCGGTTCCATGTTGAGTATCAACCTGTCGTTGGCGTGCGGCGGGCCAGGTGTGTCGGCATCGAAGCGTTACTGCGATGGGAAAACGAGAAATATGGCGCGCTGGGGCCGGCCCACTACATGAAGTTCATTGAGAGCAGCAGCCTAATTGGGCCAATGACGCGATTCGTCCTGTCGCGTGCCGCTGAGGATCTGCGGGAAATCGGCGCTCCGAAATCGCTCTACCTGGGCGTAACCGCTCCCGCTTCTTACCTGGTAAGTTCCGCGTTCATCGCGGACATGGGTGACGTTGGCTCCCTCGGTCTTCCACCGCTAATACTGAAGATCGGGACAGACAGCGCGAGGAAGTTCAAAAAACGTCTCATCCCGATGATGGCACAGGCGCGTGATAAAGGAATGCGTTTTGCCTTGTCGGGCTTAAGTTCCACTGACGTCGGACTTGAACTGCCGCCAGACATGAGCTTTGAGATGGTGAAGATTGACAGGGATGTGCTGGGAATGGATCCCGATGAGCGCTCCGGACAGATCAGTGCGTTGACAAGCATGGGCCATGAGATGGGCGCTGTGGTCGTGATCGAAGGCATCGAGAACACGGCGCATCACAACGTCGCGCGGGCAAGCCGGGCCGAATTCGGGCAAGGTTTCTTCTACAGCCGTGCACTCGGCGCCAGCCAGTTGAAGGCATTTCTCCAGACCGCCAATGCCCCGTCCTCAAAGTCGGGGGGAGCTGCAACCGTGCTGGGCTGGCGGGTCCGAAATTTCTGAATGAGGCATTCCGCCCGCAACCGGAGCAAGCCGAGCCGACTCTAATTAATTAGCATGACATAATAATGAAGCGCTATCTCCAACTAGCGGCAGAGTTCGAAAACCTGATTGCGAACGGTACGCTTGAGCCCGGCGTGCGGCTCCCGTCGGTGCGCCAGGCGAGCAGTTCGTACCGCGTCAGCCCTTCGACGGTTTTCCAGGGGTACTACGTGCTCGAACGACGAGGCCTGATCGTAGCAAGACCTCGGTCTGGTTATTTCGTCGCAAGTCGGCCTGCGTTAACGAAATCACTAACGATCGTTTCAAAGCGCAGTATCGACGAGGCTGATGGCGACAGCCTGGTTATCCGCTTCATGAAGGCTCAACGTCGATGCGCGCATCCGGGGCTTGGCTCTTCGGAGCCAAGTGCCCAGTTGTTCCCGTTTGGCCGGATCTCGCGCTCGTTGACTGCGGCGACCCGGAGTATGGCGAGTCCCCGGAATGCCTTGTCGGCGGGAAAGGCGGAAGCAGATCTGCGTCGCCAGATCGCCCTGCGCTACATTGTCACAGGCGTTAGCGTTCCAATCGATGAGGTTGTTGTGACGAGCGGCGCGCTCGATGCACTGATACTGTGTCTGCAGGTTCTGACGCAGCCTGGCGACACCATCGCAATAGAACGGCCCGCTTTTCATGCCGTGCAAGATGCGGTTCAGCGCCTGCATCTGAAGGCCGTGGAAATCCCTGTCGATCCACACCGTGGACTCGACCTCGGCGCATTAGCGGAGGCGTTGCGGCACCATCCGGTACGGGCTTGCTGGTTTATGACGACGCTGCACCAGCCTACCGGCGCGACGCTCTCAGATGAACGGAAGGAGGCGCTCGTGAGGCTGCTGGCAAAGCATGGCGTGCCGCTAATCGAGGACGACGTATTCCGCGAACTGCATTTTGGCTTGACGCCCGCGTATCCGGCGAAGCGCTTCGATTCTAACGGCCTCGTGCTGCACTGCGGTTCGTTTTCGAAGAGCCTTGCGCCTGGACTGCGCCTCGGTTGGGTAGCGGCGGGGCGATACGCCTCGAGAATTGAGAACGCGCGTTGGCTGACGATGGCCCCGGCGTCTGTGCCCGTACAATGCGCAATTGCCGACTACCTTGAGCATGGGGACTACGACCGGCTTCTACGCAAACTGCGTCGCGAACTGGCTTCCCTTCAGGCCCGGATGGTGGCCGCCGTCGTCAGGTACTTCCCCCAGGGGACATTAGTGGTCCGGCCGCCGGGCGGATTCTTTCTATGGGTGGAACTTCCAGAAGGAGTCGAGGCAGTGCAGTTGTTCGAGATGGCGGAAGCCCACGAAATCGCGATAGCACCTGGTGCAATCTTTTCATGCAGCCGCGAATTTCGCCGTCACATCCGGCTTAACTATGGTCGTCCGTGGACCCCGGACGTTGAAAACGAGATGCACACTTTGGGCATGTTGGCGAGGCGAGCAATGGCTGAGCAAGGGACAGCCCGGCATACTGGGCGCGAAGGAGCGGAATAAATAGCAGACGAGGCGCCATGATTGATGAGTCCGAGTTGCTGCTGGGGGCTCTGTCGTATCAACGCGGGCGAGGTAAAATTCGAGGCGTACGAAAACGCTCTGGCCGCACGATGAAGAAGGCAATGACGCCACGAACGACGCTTGCTCCGGACATCGCCAAGGTTCTGAAGCGGCTGCACTATCCGCTTGAAGTGATCCTGCTGTGCGTGCGATGGTACGTTGCCTACGCGCTGAGTCTTCGCAATCTCGAGGAAATGATGGCCGAGCGCGACATTTTTGTCGATCATTCGACGGTACATCGCTGGGTCATCAAGGTGGTAACACTGTTCGAAAAGACATTTCGTAAGCACAAGCGTCCGGGCGGCAAGAGCTGGCGTGTTGACGAAACCTATATCAAGGTCAAGGGCTCGTGGAAGTTTCTTTACCGGGCAGTGGATAAGGCGGGCAATACCATCGATTTTCTGTTCAGAGCCAAGCGGGACAAGGCTGCTGCGCGGCGCTTTTTCGAAAAGGCAATTGGTCAGGAGGGCTCGCCCAAGACCGTAACCATCGACAAAAGCGGCGCCAATCTGGCCGCGCTTAACGCGGTGAGCGCCGAGCGCGAGACGCCCATCAAGGTTCGTCAGATCAAGTATTTGAACAACATCGTGGAGCAGGACCATCGAGCCATCAAACACCGAACCCGACCGATGCTCGGGTTCAAGGATTTCAACTGCGCGCGCGTCATTCTGAGTGGCATCGAATTGATGCACATGTTCAAGAAAGGACAGGTGAAATGTTCGGGCAGGACTTCGCTGTCTGCCGCCCAGCAATTTTACTCGTTGATTTCGTAAGCGATCCTTCTCATATCACCTTTGCTTGACCCGCTTTCCTTACCGCGACAGAACC
>NZ_JARESS010000068.1:0-37192 GCF_046027915.1 Paraburkholderia sp. RL17-347-BIC-D | reverse complement strand
AATAAAACGAGCATAGGCGCGGATAGCTGACATACGACCACCGGGGCGGCTTGGGAGATCCAGGCTGCACTCATGATGCGACTGAGAAAATCGTCCGAAAGCACTGCGCGAGCCGACGCAGCAGGCACCCAGCATGCAAGCGAAGATCAAGGATGGAAGTAGCGCTTTACTGCAACCTGCTGGGCCGTGCGATCGCTAGGATGTCGTGCGGTAGCGCACTGGATTCTTGCTGCTGGGCCCGGAGATCGTTGCGACAGAACAAAAAATTGGCACACCTGCAACGAACCGAAAGGCCGGCCGGACGTTCATACGCTACACTCTCTCGTTTGCAGCGCGTCGCGCCCGCTACTACCGCGGAAGCTTTGTGAAGCGCCTTATTAAATATTGAACGATACTACGCTCATGCATTTTGCAATCAACGATCTATGCGCAAGTATAATTAGATGGCGCCTCTGGATGCTGCTCGGATGGCTCGAAATTCGACAGCGGTATGCTAGGTCTCGAATCGGACCGTTTTGGCTGACGATCAGTACGAGTGTCATGATTACTTCGATCGGGCTAGTTTACGGTACCTTATTTGGACAGAAAATGGGTGAATACCTGCCTTTTCTGGCAGTCAGCATCATATTCTGGACGATGTTTTCCCAAATTGTCACTGAAGGAACGCTGGCGTATATTTCGAGCGCTACGTACATACGTCAGATCTCGACGCCGAGAACTGTGTTCATCCTGCAAGTGGTTTGGCGCAATTTTATAGTGTTTGGACATAACTTAGTCATTGTTGTAGTTTTGCTAGCCATTTTTGGCGTCAAAAACTATATGACGCTACCCTTGTTTTTTCCGGGTTTCGTGCTCTTTTTGCTAAACGCCGCATGGGTTGCAATGGTCGTGGCGTTGGTCTCTGCGCGGTTTAGAGATTTGCCCCAGATAATCTCTGCGATGGTCCAGGTTGCCTTTTACGTAACGCCGATTATCTACAAGCCACAATCGTTGACCCGCTTCAAATGGGTTGTTGATTACAATCCGCTAACTTACATGATGAGTCTAGTGCGTGATCCGCTAACTGGTGTTTTTCCTAGCGATATAACTTGGGGTGTGGGTATGGCGTTGGCCGTTTTTGGCTGGTCCTTTGCCCTGTTCGTGACCGGGCGATATGCAAAGCGAATTCCGTACTGGGTCTGAAAATGGCTTATATTCGATTAGAAAATGCTACCCTTGACTTGCCGATATACGACGTGCAAGGGCGCTCGCTGAAAAAGCGCCTCGCATCTCTCCGGAATCGTGGCGCGGAGATAAGCAAGCGGCCTGACACGGTGATTCTGCGAGCGATCAATGATTTAACTCTCTCTATAGGACCTGGCGACCGGGTTGGGTTGGTCGGTCACAATGGAGCGGGAAAGTCGACGCTTCTTCGCGTGATGGCAGGAATTTATCCCCCGACGGCGGGTACTGTCGAAACCCAAGGGAAATCTGTGCCGCTTCTGGATATAAGCTTAGGTATGGATGAGAATTCGACGGGATGGCAGAACATGCGGTTGCGTGGCCTCTTGCTGGGGATGAGCGACGATGAGATAAAAGAGAAACAGGGCGAGATAGCCGCATTTTCGGAACTCGGCGATTTCATGGATCTGCCGATTAGGACTTATTCCACGGGGATGAGGGTTCGGCTGGGGTTTGCGATCTCGACAGCAGTCGATGCCCAGATCTTGCTCTTAGACGAAGTTATGGGAGTGGGAGACGCCTCTTTCAAAGATAAGGCTAACAGGCGTTTGGCGGAACTTCACGAACGTTCCGAAATCGTCGTGCTTGCGCTGCATGATAATGCGACGATCCGAAAGACGTGCGATAAAGCATTGTGGATGGACAAAGGATGCGCCCGAATGTTTGGTCCCGTTGAAGAAGTGTTACGGGCCTATGAGGCCAGCAGTAGCCAGCCAGTATCGTAGGCCTCGCAGCCGCCGCGACATTTACCGATTGTCTCGCCATCGATTCTTGAACGTATTTTGCATCAGGAACGTTAAAGGAGAGCGACCACGTACCGGAAAGGTCATCCGAAAGGATGCAAGTGTCTTTTCCGTTGAGATCAGCAAGCGGCTGTAGCCTATCCCTCATCATCGGCGTAGTAGCGCACCGCAGGTTCTAACATGCGCCGCCGCTCCGCCGCGCATAGATCGAGGTGGTCTGCAACTAGTGTTCCGTTCCGCTGATTCGCGAACAAAGTCTGTGTAGCTTTTTCGAGGATGGAATCAGCGGAAGCGGTCCACACGAATGGTTTGCAGTTTTCGTTGTAGTGGGAAACGAACTGATCGATACGCGTGATCAGTTGTTTGACCGAGCCAAACGAGCCCCTGCGGATGGCCTTGTCGCCGAGCCATATTGCATGGCCGCTTCAGGACGCGCTACTGACCACGCACTACGGCACTTTCCTCGTGATCGGAGCGTGGTTCGACTCATGCCGGTCCAGGATCCTGTCGTGCGCATGCATTGCGGCTGGCGTCTCGCGCCATATTCTGGATCGTTGCTTGGCGCTGTTCGCTTATCCGTTCGACAATCCCTGGAGCATGGGCGATCGCATCTTCGGCGATCCGGGTTCGTTGACCGGCGCGTTCCTGTTGATGGCGCTGTCCTTTACGATCCTGCCGGGCGGGATCTACAGCGTCGGCCTTTGGCTTAGCAAGATCTCGTACAGTCTGTATCTCAACCACTACGTGGTATTGAGCGTGTCGCCGGTCATTCTCTATCCGCGATTCGGCGCCGTGCCAGTCTGGTTCGCGACTGTGTTAGGAGCGCTTATCCTCGGCTACGCGATGAATAAGCTAGTCGAAGTGCCATTCACAGAATGGCGCGCGAGCTTTGCGTCGTAAGTTCTCGCCGAAAACGGCAGCTTATTCGGTGAATGGTGCGAATGTGCGTCCGTGAGCCAGCAGGGCGCTGATCAGCCGCGGAACGGCAGATGCATCGGCGTGCTGAATTAGCAAGCTCCCAGCATGCAATAACACGCCGTTAATGACTGATAGCTCGCGGCGCTGTCGTTCAATGCTGGGCGCGAAAGACCCACCACTTCGCGAATGCGAAGTTGACGAACATGCCGACGATCGAGCCCGCGCCCAGCGCGATGAGCGGCGCGACGGTCACCTTCGGCAGGAACAGCAGCACGACCACATAGGTTCCATAGTTGCATGCGCCGCCCACCGACATGGCGGCGAGGTAGCGCACCCATTCGGTCCAGAGCGACTCCGTCCGCCTCACCACGAAGGTCATGCGGCGGTTGATCTGCCACGTTGCGAAAGCTGCGCAGAGAAAGGAGACGGCGCGGCCGAGATACGGCCCGAGGCCGATTGCCAGCGCCACATACAGCACGCCGGCATCCACCAGAAAGCCGATGGCGCCGGCAATGGCGAACCTGAAAAACTGGGTGCGCATTTACTGGCTTCGCTCCTGCTTGCGTGACGCAGGGATGGCGAGATACGCCAGCCGCTTGACCTCGATCCGGCCGCGGGTCACGGTATCCAGCACGATGCCGCAGATCAGCAGAATCGCGCCGAGCAGCATCAGCGCGGTACTGAGCAACGCGGTGGGCAGGCGCGGCACGAGCCCGGTCTCGACGTAGGTTTCGAAGACCGGAATTGCCAGCAGAATGGACAGCAGCGCGCAGATCGCGAAGCCGACCGTGAAGAATGCGAAAGGCTTCTCGCTTTTGACCAGTTTGAAAATGGTCATCAGGATACGGAAGCCGTCGCGATAGGTGTTCAGCTTGCTCTCGGAGCCTTCCGGGCGCGAGATGTAGCGCGTGGGCAGTTCGGCCACGGGCATGCGCATGCCGAGCGCGTGCACCGTCAATTCCGTTTCGGTTTCGAAGCCCGACGCATGGGCCGGGAACGACTTCGCATAGCGGCGCGAAAAGATCCGGTAACCCGACAGCATGTCCTTGAACGTGCGGCCGAAAATCGATGCCACGCATTGCGTCAGCATGACATTGCCGAAGCGGTGGCCCAATCGGTAAGCGGCCTGTTCGTCGCTGACGCGTGAGCCGACCACCATGTCCAGCCGCTCCTCGACGAGCTTGCCAATCAATGCAGGCGCAACGGATGCGTCGTACGTCGCGTCGCCATCCACCATCACGTACACGTCGGCTTCGACGTCCGCGAACATGCGGCGCACGACATTGCCCTTGCCCTGCAGCGGAACCTTGATGACGTCCGCGCCTGCTTCGCGAGCGACACGTGCGGTGTCGTCCGTCGAGTTGTTGTCGAAAGCGATGATGGAAGCCTCGGGGAGCGCGCGTCGAAAATCGCGAATCACCTTGGCGATCGTAGCTGCCTCGTTGTAGCAGGGAATCACGACGGCGACAGTGCCTGGGCTGAAGTCTTGCATTGGCGATTGTGTTCTGGGTTTGACGGTCTAAAGTGCGGCGAGCTGCTTTTGCGCTGGCTGCGGAGCGTGTTATGCGGGCCAGACCCAAATTCGGCGAGTGGCGTAATGGTAGCGCATACGAAAGCCGGCTCTTTCCGGTTGGTCTGTCAGACGCGCATGGCGGCGCGTCTCGATGTGGCTGACATGCCGAGTTCCACCAGCATCATCAGCAGGCCGATTGCGAACGCAATGAACGCCCATTCGATATGCGGAGGCCGGAATACGAATTGAACCTTGGATGTGCCCGCGGGGACGTCGATTTGCTGAAAAATTTCGTCAACCTGACGAAGCGCGGTTTCCTGTCCGTTGACGAAGGCTCGCCAGCCCGGCATGTAGAGCTCCAGACGCGTGAGCGTCGTGCGTTGCGTACAGTTGGCGCGAAGTTCGCCGCGCGTTGCCGCTTCCAGCGAGCACGCCGGTGCGTCGAAGTATGGACGCGGGTTGTTCAGTTCGTAGATGCGCATGTTGGTGTCGGCGGCGACTTGCTTGATGCCGATCGCTTTTGTTTGTTCCGGCAGCGGGGCATTGATGCTGGTCAATACGTATCGCGTGCCGATGGAAAGATAGTTCGGCAAATTCTTCAGCAAGCTGTCTTGCGAGGACGGGCCGGCCGCATCCACGCGCGACGAACCCGTGAATAGAATAGGCGGAGCATTGGCGTCTAGCTTGCTGGTGACGAAGTCCGTCCAGATGCGGGGAATCGGCAAATCGTTATGGTTGATCGACGCGATTCCGAAGTAGGAACCGTAATTCGGTTGCACCGGACCGAGCGTGACGAAGCGCTGCATGCCGAGATTGGCCTGCAGGAATCGCACGCCCGCCAGATCGACTTTGCCATGCGACGGATTGCTCATGACCGGCGCGATGAAATACAGCGCGCTTTCGCCGGCGAGAAGCATCGACAGCGTGAGCGCGAAGCGCTGCGAACCGGCATTGCGACGTCCGGCGAAAACGACGAGAGCAAGCGCGGCCAGCAGCAGTCCAGTAAAGATCACCGCTCCCAGTACATATCGTCCATGTGGCCTGAGGCCCGCACCATGGGCAATCGCGCATCCCGCGACGAGTAGGACGAGTACCGCGACATAGGCATATTTGAGCTGTCGTTGCAGAAGCCCGCTCGCGGCGTCGTTGAGCGCGAGCGCCGCGAGGACGCACAGACTGAATTCCCAGGAAGGCGGCAGATACCGGAAGAACGCCGCCAGTTTGAGGCCGGGGATGATCCACACCAGCGCGCTCGCGCCGGGCAAGCCGTACGACATTGACACCGTCACGACGACCCACAGGGCGAGCATGACCCGCAGGCCACGGTATCGCTGACCGACGATGCCGCACAGCGCGAGCATCACGAGGACAATGCCTGCGTATCCGCCAACGCTTCCCCAGAAACCGCCCGCGGCGGGATCCTGAAAGATGCCGCCAAAAATGTACGGAACGAGCGTGGCGATCAACACCGACGCGGGCAAGTGCATGGATGCAAAACCATCGCCCTCGTGGCCGCCAGTAAAGCTCAACGGCAGATAGTCGAAAAATGCGATCAGGATGGGCGCCGACAGCATTAGCGCGACCACGCCGCCAAAACAGACGCGCCGTAGAAAACGCAGGCGCAGCGCCGAAGGCAGCGCTGCCGTTCGCACCAGCGTCCAGCAAAGAATAAGCAGTCCGTCGAGATAGGCCATCTCCGGGAAACCGGCATACAACGCTGCGATGAGCCCGATCGTGATCCAGAAGGCGCCGCCGCGACGGCCATTGGCGACGCGCTCGATGGCGATTTCGACGCCAATCAGCGTGAGCGGCAGGAACGCAATCGGATTGATGACCGCGTTGGCGAGCCACGCAAACGTCCCGTTGAACTGGAAGGCGAGCGCGGCGGCGACCGAGCCGACTTGCGCGATCCGCATTCTGCGCAACAGCACGTAAGTCGACACGCCGGCGATGATCTGTAGCGCAAGGTGCATGTACAGCTGGCCATTCTCGAAGTACAGCAGCCATGTCAGTGGGAACAGCGCCGCGGACTGCATTTCGCCGGCAAGCGGCGTGCCGACGCCTTCGTAGTAGTTCCACCATGGCCACTGCCCATGCAAGATGTCCAGAATCGCGCGATGTCCCAGCGTGTGACTGGTGAACGCGATGTTGGGGTCGATGGTGGGGTAAGGCGGGAAGCCGCCGAATGGACCGTGCTGCAAGCCTTGTTGCAGACCCGCGTAGAGCAAGGTCGGATCAGCGTTCAGCAGGCCGAGTAATAGCGGCGCTTTGACTAGCAGCGGAGCAAGGCATAACAGAATGACAGCGGTGATGGCAATGCGGTGCGTTGAATCGCCCGTATCTTTTATGTCTGGCATATCGCGGCATCTCATTATGGTTCTGGCGTACGAACCGTGTCGTTCATCGTCACGATGAAGGTGTCGTGGACTTCGGAAAAGGCGACATTCTACAGGGCGGTGTATTCCGAGCCTGAGGGCGGATCGTGCGAGCACGGCCTTCACGAAGCGAATATCGGACCGGTCCTGTCCCATTTTTTGGGTAAGCGGCAGGCGGCCGGTTTGCGCGCAGCACGCACGATGCCGCAGGGGACCGAGGGTCGGCCCAGCCAGACGAATCCAGCATAAAATAGCGCCGGTTCACGGCCAGCGGCCGGTTGCGCAGTGAGGGCTGCGCCGCCGGGTCCCGCGGGGCGGCAGCGCCGCGCGAATAGTCCCCTTTTTCAGGCTCGACGGTAACCGTATCCGGCCAGCCGTAACAAAAGGAAAAGCCAGTTGCCGAAGGCGGCGGATTTGCGCAAACTGCGGCCTTGTTGCGGCCATACAACGAAGTGTCGTTCCCAAGTGTCGTCCATAAGGCACGCAGTTCCAACTTACATGAATGCTACTAGCGCGCTGCGTCCTGAACTCGAGGGCTTGTCTGTTTCCGTGGTCGTCTATCGGCCGGATCAGGCACAACTGGCCACCACGTTCGCCAGCCTCGGTCATGCCTGCGAGGCACTTCGCGCCACGCGGCCGGGCCTGCCGGTTCACCTTTATCTCGTCGACAACGGCGGCCTGCCGGACGAACGTGCCGCGTTGGACGCATTGAGCGCCCAAGGCGTCACCAGCACGATCCTTAGCGGTCACGGCAATGTCGGCTACGGTCGTGGCCACAATCTGGCCATCGAGCGCGCCGTCGGCCGTTACCACCTCGTGCTCAATCCGGATATCGACCTGGACCGCCACGCATTGCTGCGCGCGCTCGAATTTTTCGAGGCCAATCCGGCCGCGGGCTTGTTGACGCCGTGGATCGGCGACGAAGCAGGGCATCAGCAGTTCCTCTGTCGCCGCTATCCGACGTTGCTGGACCTGTTCGTGCGCGGCTTTCTGCCGGCAGGATTGCGAGGGCTGTTCCAGCGCCGCATCGCCCGCTACGAAATGCGCGACGTGATCAACGATCGGGACATCTGCTGGGATCCGCCTATCGTCAGCGGCTGTTTCATGCTGTTTCGAACGAGCGTGCTGGAAAGGCTTCGAGGCTTCGACGCACGCTATTTCCTGTACTTTGAGGACTACGATTTGAGCTTGCGCGCACATGACGTCACCCGTGTCGCCTACGCGCCCGCCGTGCGCGTGCTGCATCACGGCGGCGGCGCCGCGCGCAAAGGCTCCGCGCACGTCCGGATGTTCCTGGCGTCTGCGTACAAGTTCTTCAACCGTTTCGGTTGGAAGTGGCTATGAGCCGCGTGCTGGTGACGGGCGCCAATGGGTTTGTCGGCGAGGCGTTGTGCCGCGTCTTGATGCAGTCCGGCCATACGGTCTGCGGACTCGTGCGTCAGGCCGGGCAGCTCGAGCGGGGCGTAAGCGAGTGGGTCGAGGCTCAGGCGGATTTTGCCGGCGTCGAGGCCGGCTGGCCCGCCGCGCTTCAGGTCGATTGTGTCGTGCATCTGGCGGCACGCGTGCATGTGATGCATGACACCGCGGCCGACCCCGACGCCGCGTTTCACGCCACCAATGTCGAGGGCGCCTTGCGTGTCGCGAAGGCGGCGTGGCGTTATGGCGCGCGGCGCTTCGTCTTCGCCAGCAGCGTCAAGGCGCTAGCCGAGGGGGACGCGGGTCGTCCGTTGCGGGAAGATGACCCGCCGGCGCCGCAGGACGCCTACGGGCGCTCGAAGCTCGCGGCCGAACAGGCGCTGGTGCGCTATGGCGAGGAAACCGGCCTGGAGGTGGTGATCGTGCGTTTGCCGCTCGTCTATGGCCCGCGAGTGCGCGCCAATTTCTTGCGGCTGATGGACGCGATCTGGAAGGGCGTACCGCTGCCGCTCGGCGCGATCGACGCGCGCCGCAGCCTGGTCTACGTCGACAACCTGGCGGACGCGCTGATGCATTGCGCGACCGACCCGCGCGCCGCGGGTCAAACGTTCCATGTGGCCGACAGCGATGCCCTCACCGTGGCGGAGCTCGCACGTTCGCTCGGGCGGCATCTGCACAAGCGCGCCCGCTTGCTGCCGGTGCCCGCGAGCTGGCTGAGGCTGGCGGGCCGCTTGACGGGGCGCACAGCGGCCGTCGACCGGCTGGTGGGATCCTTGCAGCTGGATACAGGCCGGATCCGCACGGTGCTGGGCTGGCGGGCGCCGCATTCCACCGATGAAGGGCTGGCCGCGACAGCCCGTTGGTACCGATCCACGCATTGAGGCGCGCATGCTGATGTCCCATTCCACGTTGCCGGGCTGGACGAGCGTGATTCTGATCGCGCTCGGCTGCGCTTGCGCTTGCGCGGCGATTCTGTGGACGCTGCTCAGAACCGGCCTCGCCTGGCGTCTGGCCACCGACATTCCGAACGACCGCTCGCTGCACACACGGCCCACGCCGCGCGTGGGCGGCTGGGGCATTGTTCCGGTGGTGGTTGTGGCGACGCTGATCGTCGCGCCACACCTATGGCTTGCCGCGCTGTGCGCTGCCGTGCTGGCGGCGGTCTCGCAGATCGACGACCGGCGCGGACTGCCCGCGCGGGTCAGGTTCGCGGCGCACCTGGCCGCGGTGGCGGTCTTCGTCTGGGCACATCCGGCGCCGGTGCCGGTCTGGCTGCTGGCGGCCCTGTCGTTTTTACTGCTCTGGCTGGTCAATCTTTACAATTTTATGGACGGCGCGGACGGCCTGGCGGGTGGCATGACGCTGTTCGGCTTCGCAGGCTACGCCGTTGGGGCCGCGCTCACCGCGCACCCATCACCGGAGCTCAGCTTGGCTTCGGCCGCCGTGGCAGGCGCTGCCGCGGGTTTTCTGCTCTTTAACTTCCACCCCGCGAAAATCTTCCTCGGCGACGCCGGATCGATTCCGCTCGGCTTTCTGGCGGGCGCTTTCGGCTATTGGGGCTGGAGCGACGGCGTCTGGCCGATCTGGTTTCCCGCACTGGTTTTTTCGCCGTTCATCGGCGACGCTTCGGTCACGCTGCTGCGACGGTTGTTGCGCGGCGAGAAAATCTGGCAGGCGCATCGCGAGCACTACTATCAACGCATGGTCCAGTACGGACTTGGGCATTCGAAGACGGCCATCCTATGGTATGCGGTAATGGCGGCTGGTATAGTACTTGCTGTCGTGTTGCTTCGCTGGTCTTCGGCCCTTCAATGGTGTAGCGTGGGCGCATGGGTGATCGTGCTGGTATTGATTGGTATCGGAGTCGATTCACGCTGGCGTCGATTCCGGATAGCAGATTCCGAACAACCTGAGGTGTGACGCCGATGTTTCGACACAAAGCCTCATGGCTATCATTTAGCGCTTTCGCCTTCGACCTATGCGCAGTCGCAGGCGCCTGGCTCGCGGCATACCTGATCCGCTTCAATGGCTACGTTCCGGTCGAGTTCTGGTCCGGCGCCGTCCGAACCCTGCTCTGGGCCCTCCCTGTCTACGGTGTGATGTTCCGCATCTTCGGCCTGTACCGGGGCATGTGGGTGTTTGCGAGCCTGCCGGACCTGATGCGCATTGCGAAAGCGGTGCTGGCCGGCGCATTCGTGATGATGATGGTGGCCGTCATGGCGCAGCCGCATCCCATCATTCCGCGTTCCGTCCTCGCTGTTTCTCCGCTTCTGTTGTTCCTCGCCATGGGCGGCTCGCGCGCGCTCTATCGCGCCTCCAAGGAGTTCTATCTTTACGGCGGCCTGGTCGGGCAAGGCAAGCCGGTGGTGGTGCTCGGCGCGGGCAACGCGGGCGCGAGCCTGGCCCGCGAACTGTCGCGTTCGAGCGAATGGCGGCTGGTAGGCCTGCTCGACGACGATCCGGCCAAGCAGGGTCGCGAAATCTACGGCTACAAGGTGTGGGGGCCGATTAGCGACCTGCAGCAGTGGGCCTCGGACATGAAGATCGAGCACGCGATCATCGCGATCCCTTCGGCGTCGGTGGACGCGCAGCGCCGCGTGGCAACGCTGTGCGTGCGCGCTGGTGTGCGGGCCATGGTGCTGCCCGCGTTGACCACGCTGACGCAAGGTGAAGCGTTTCTGTCGCGCGTGCGTCAGATCGATCTGGAAGACCTGCTGGGGCGCGAGCCGGTACGTATCGACATGCCGCACGTCGAAGCGCTGTTGAGCGGCCGCGTGGTGATGGTGACCGGCGCGGGCGGCTCGATCGGCTCGGAGCTGTGCCGACAAATCCTGCGTTTCGAACCCGCGCAGTTGATCGCGTTCGATCTGTCCGAGTACGCGATGTACCGTCTCACGGAAGAGCTGCATGACCGTTTTCCGAAGCTCTCCGTGGTGCCGGTGATCGGCGACGCCAAAGATTCCTTGCTGCTCGACCAGGTGCTGTCGCGCTATACGCCGCACATTCTCTTTCACGCTGCGGCCTACAAGCACGTGCCGCTGATGGAAGAACTGAACGCATGGCAGGCGGTGCGCAACAACGTGCTGGGCACGTACCGTGTCGCGCGCGCGGCGATTCGCCATGACGTGAAGCACTTCGTGCTGATCTCCACCGACAAGGCGGTGAACCCGACGAACGTGATGGGCGCGAGCAAGCGCCTCGCGGAAATGGCGTGTCAGGCGCTGCAGCAGACCAGCACGCGCACGCAGTTCGAGACGGTGCGGTTCGGCAATGTGCTCGGCAGCGCGGGCAGCGTTATTCCCAAGTTTCAACAACAGATCGCGAAGGGCGGGCCGGTCACGGTCACGCATCCGGAGATCACGCGCTTTTTCATGACGATCCCCGAAGCATCGCAACTCGTGCTGCAAGCGTCGAGCATGGGGCATGGCGGCGAGATCTTCATTCTCGACATGGGCGAGCCGGTCAAGATCGTCGATCTGGCGCGCGACCTGATCAGGCTGTACGGTTTCAGCGAGGAACATATCCGCATCGTCTTTACGGGGCTGCGTCCCGGCGAGAAACTCTACGAGGAACTGCTTGCCGACGACGAAGCGACCACGCGCACGCCACATCCGAAGCTGCGCATCGCGCAGGCGCGTGAGGCGCCCGATAATCTTCTCGACGAACTGCTTCCATGGCTGATGCAGCATCGTGTGCCGGGCGACCAGGAAGTGCGCCGCGATCTGCGGCGCTGGGTGCCGGAGTATCAGCCGGCTGCCGCGCCAGCGTTGCATAGCGTGGCGCCGGCAACGCGCGCGTCCTGAAGTCAGACTCGGCGTGCAGATTGCAGATGGAAAAAGGCGCCTCCGGGCGCCTTTCGCTTTTTCTATCTACTTCGTTTCTGGTACCGCTTTGGCTTTTCGAACCAGACGATTCGAAAGAAGAACTACGCAAGCATCTGCCTCAAGTTTTGGGCCGCTGCACGTTGGTCGACGTCCGACTTTCGCCGGTAGCTGCGGCGGTGGCCGATCCATATCTCTGGCAGTGCATCTAGAACCAGCGAACGCCGCATGAAGGCCTAGGAAGAACACCTGCGGCGTCCGCTCTATCTTACCCTTCGAGAGAGAGGTTCACAGCCGTACACGAATCAGTGCGAAGCCACTGTCGAGACACAGACATACCGGACGCAGCAGATTTGCCGATCATTCGAAGAGCTGCGGCAGAACGGTTACGCTCTTCAATTGCCGTATTCACTCAAGCGAAAGCATCTGCAGGCTCTGGTCGATCTCTGGATTGAAGCGAAGCTGAGTGGCGGAACGATTGAAAACAAACTCACCTACCTGCGCGCGCTTGGCGAATGGATGAAGAAGCCGAACCTTGTCGGCACGCTCGCCGATTACGCGGATAGGGTCGCTCCGTCTGGTGCGATCGTATGTGGCGCTCGAAGACAAATCGTGGGACGGTAACGGCATCGACGCAGTGGCGAAAATCGAAGAGATCGCAATCACTGAGCCTTACGTCGCGATTCAGTTGAAGCTTCAGGCGGCGTTCGGACTGCGAGTCGAAGAGAGTTTTCTCCTGAGGCCGGCGGAGGCGGTGCGCGACGATGGTTTGCTGAGCGTGACACGGGGCACCAAGGGCGGCCGCGATCGCGTTGTACCGATCGGATTCAAGCTTGCCGTGCTCAAGGAAGCCGCACAATATGCTAACCCGTACACAGGGTCCATGATCCCGCACGGGGTCACGAAACTGCAGTGGAAGAACCGCTATTACAACGTGCTCGCGAAGCATGGGGTGACTAATTCGGGAATCGGAGTCACCAGCCACGGCCTGCGGCATCAATTCCTTTAGCAGATGTACGAGCGTCTAACGGGTGTACCGGCTGCGATCAAGGGATCGGTTGATCGTGTCGATCGCGAGGTTCACGCAGAAGCGATGCAGCAAATTGTCGAGGCTGCAGGACATAGTCGCAGGACAAAGGCGAATGCCTACCTTTCAACGCACAACGCACTCGCTGCTAAAAAGAAGCGCACGTTGACGAGGGCGATGGCCGAGCGGGCTATTGAAGATGCGAAGGGCGTCAAGAGTCAGGCAGCGGTCACACTTGGAATCTCGCGGCAGGCGCTTTATCGGCTGCTAGATGCGGTCTGATCTTCTGCGTATCAGCTGTCGACGGTGTAGCCATTAGTGGTTTGGCACACTTGGCTACAGCATGAGGTTTTGAATATATCTGTAAAAACAAGGAGTTGGCCGGGCGCGGCTTGAGGAGCGCCCATTACGCTGTAATGGGCACTCCGTTAGCTGACGGGGTTCTAGCGAAAAAGCCAGTCGAGCGCGGGGCTGGTCAACGCGTGGTAGGTGAGAGGGACGTGAAGATGGCAGCAACGCGGTCCACATTCGTCAGGAACAGTTCTTCCAATGCGGCGCCAGCGGCCATTTTGGACTTGGCTCTCACCGCGTCGGTGGGATACACAACGTGAGAAACCACATCTCCCCGATCGAATACATCCGCGCAGCCTACCGTCACCGCCATGATCTCGTGCCTCAACTGCTCACGGTTCTGGCGATGAGCGTTATTCTCACTTACCACGCGCTCACCAGCCCCATGCTGAACTGGCTCATCTATTGAGCTTGAAAGCAACGCGGCTTCGCTAACATCGCGGCGTGCTCACGCTCGCATCAACCAGCGGAATTCATCCGGTGAGCTACAGTTCAACGGGGACACGTAGACATGTGCGCCGGCACTGGCCACGCCGCGTTTCGATCATATGCCGGCCTGGGCGCGAGCGTCGGTGATGATGCTTCCCTCCCGGTGCGGAGAAAACGCCGCCGTCGCTTGGAGGATGAGCGACACGACCGCGTGCCTATAACGCGTTACAACATGGCCCTATTTTGTTGATCGCTAACCCATTGAAACGATGGTATTTTTATTGACGTCGATTTGTTTCCAATTTTACACCACCCCCCAATTGGAAACACTTTGGCGCTCTCGCCAAGTACATTCGGCCGCTCGTCGATACAGAACGGGAACGTTTGCTTCGCGGGTTAAAACGGGTATCCGGAATCCACGGTTGATCGCCTTAACTCGCAGGCGCGGACAAATCCGGAATTCCTGGTTGATGCGTGTCGTCGTGGGCGATGTCACATTGCACGGCACGGCCCTCGTGTCAGAAGTTGGGGCGGCTAGGGAATCCTATACCGCAGTCGTGGACCACTACGTCACGATGCCGAGGATTGTGCAGCATTGCGATGTTCAGCGTTTCGGTTGCGGGACCGGTCACTTCGCTCGCTCTGACAACAACCGGTAAAGCGCCTGACGTGAAATGCCAAGCGCGGCGGCCGCGTGACTCTTGACGCCATTCACTTTTGCGACCGCCGCCTCGGCCATCTCCTGCGTCACGCCGCAATTTTTTCTGCCTGCTTGCGCGTTGTGTGTCGAAAGATACGCATTCGCCTTGGTCGCGCGGCTGTGGCCCGCAGCTTCAACGACTTGCTGCATCGCATCCCTGTGCAGATCGCGATCGACAGGTTCGCCCGTCTGCTTGACCGGCGCCGGAACAAAAACGCAGGCCATGACTGGTCACTCCAATGCCCGCCTGAGTCACACCGTGTTTTTTCAGGACCTTATAGTAGCGCTCCTTCCATTGCTGCTTCGTCCGACCATTTGGAATCGTTGAACCCGTGAACGGGTTCGCGAGACGCGCCGCTTCTTCAAGCACGGCAAGCTTGAATCCAATCGGCACCATCCGGTCCCGACCACCTTTTGTGCCGCGCGTGACGCCCAGCAAACCATCATCGCGAACCGCTTCAGCGGCGCGTAGAAGAAAGCTTTCTTCTACGCGCAGTCCGAACGCTGCCTGGCGCTTTAACTGAACCGCGACGTTCGCATCGGTTACTTTCTTACCACCATCCACCGAGGCGATTCGAACCGCACGATGCTCGCGTACAGCAATACGCACGTCGCGGCGAACACCATCACGAAGAACAGACGTAGCGCGTAAGACAGAATCACGTTGCGAGCACCACGGCGATCAGACGCAGCAGACACAGATACGGCGACATTAGCGAGTGGCGGCGCGTCAGTTCGCGCGAGATGCGCGCGCCGACGGCCCAGCTCATCAGTCGCTCGTAGACCAGCATGTACAGATGTCCGTCGTCGGGAATGCCCGGCGACATGCCGCGAATGAAAAATCTTTCGATAGATCGAAAAGCATGTGCCAAAGATCGGATCCGCGAACAGCAGCGCCGGATACCGCGCTGACACCTTCCGATCGCACATGTCCCCGCACGATCAACAGTTTGGCGAGCATCACGCAGATGAAGTTCGCGCGGCCGTCGCCGATAAAATCAGGGCGGCCGGTAGTTCCGATCAGCAAGCTCATCATTGCACCCATGAGAACCAGCGACGCGGACGCTGCGTCACGCTCATGCGTCTGCAAGCGCCATATACGCAAGCCAGTACCGGTTGGGCGTCGACTGCACTACAACTCCTTGAACGGTCATCGCCTTACGGCGCGAGCGTGGCCACAGTAAATCAAAGCCGTTGGAGAACCAAGTGTCGACGCACGCCGTCATCACCGCCATGCGAGATCCATACGGGCACCAGCCTCTTCGGCGCTGCTGTCGACAAACTGTAAGGCGTTAGCCGAAAGGGCCCCCACAATTGCGAGCTTTCCGTCTTGGCTCCAACGTGGAGCCGCTTAATATCGTTACACCTATCCGCGTCACTGACGCATCGACCTGAGTGCAACGCACTCCATTCCTGAGTTGGTCGCCCGTTGGGCGCCCAATTTTCGCTTGGTAGCGGAGCTACCGACAGCCTGGCATGTCTCGTTGGGGAAACTGAGCGTTCCGCGGCCCGCAGTGAGGCTGATTTCTTGACCAAAATGCAATCCTGTACTGACTGAGAACAAGTTCGTGCGGACATGGCGAACATCCAAACTTCCTTCCGTCAACGGCAAACAAGCCAGGCCTGACTCACGCGATCCGATATCAATGCGACCGCGGTGAACAAGCTCCCCAGACGGGAAATCACTTGCACATTATGTGCGGATTTCTTTATCCCCTTCCTGTCGGCACGCGCAGCCGAAAAACAAAAGCGCAAAAAGAAAATTGTTTGGTTCGACAGGCGTGCGCCTGCGGTCAGGTAGCCTTGCCCCGGCCAAAGCCGGACCAAGGATCGTCAGGCGACAGTGCTTCCCTGCGCCGGGTGAATCAACTCTCTGATCTCTAAGATCCCGGAAAGCAAAGCGTGCAGTTCCTCATCAACCGGTGGCGCCCTTTTTGATAGGGGAGGGCGCCCGTTTCACCAAAGACGACAGTGAAGATCCAACTTAACTTCTCGGCTCTGACGGAAAACGCTGGGCTCCCGCAACGACTTAAGAACGAACTTACCGAACTTTTTCAGCGACACTTATCGAAAGCGCATAGCAAAACCCGCGTTACATCCAATGCGATATCGATCAAAACCCAGAAGTATCGCGTCCAGAGTCTCATCGCAGGGTTCCGCGAACTTCGTAAAGGCGGCTTCGCGATCCAGTCGCCATGGAACCTCGCAGAGAAACACATCGGTTACCTTGTGAACCTTTGGGTTAACGAAAAAGAACAATCGCCCGGGACGGTCGAGAACAAGCTGACATATTGGCGCACGCTCGCCGCGTGGATGAAAAAGCACCAACTCGTAGGCACAGTAGACGACTACATCAAGCGTCCCGAAGGGTATCGTCGCTATTACGTTGCTCAGGAAGACAAGTTATGGGACGCGGCGAAGGTCGATCTCGATGACGTGATTGCACGGCTATGCGAACGCGACCGGTGGGTTGCGATCCAGGTGGAGCTTCAGGCGGCATTTGGCCTGCGTGCACAGGAAAGCATGCTGTTGCGTCCGCTGCAATGTCTTCGCGTTTCGGGCCACCTCCACGTGATCGATGGCACCAAAGGCGGACGCCCACGTGTCGTTCCAATCGATGCGGAGTGGCAATACGAGGTGCTTATCCGTGCTGCAAGGCTCTCCAACCCCCGCACAGGGTCAATGATCCCGGAGCCGTGGTCACTGAAGAAGTGGTACCGCCACTTCTACCACATCTTGCAAAAGGAGGGGATTGCGCGCGGCGCCAAAGGCGTCACGGTCCATGGACTGCGCCACGCTTACCTGCAAAGGATGTATGAACAGGTAACCGGCGTACCGGCACCGATCAAGCGGCCCGATCATCGCCCTGACCCTGCGCTCCACCAGGCGGCGATGCAGCGGCTTGTTGAGGCGGCAGGACATAGCCTTGCGGCCAAGGCTACCGCATACATTTCCACATTTGCGACCGTTGAACGTCCTTCCCGGCGGGTCGTTTCTCCGGAAGAGGCGATAACGGCCGTTGCTGCGGCAAACGGCAACAAGTCAGGCGCAGCCAAAAGCCTCAACATTTCCAGGCAAGCACTCTATCGAATCCTGGCAAAGTGCGAGAATCTGCCCGCTGCGCAGTTCATGCGCGAGGACGCGATCATTCGGAGCGAAACAGAAGGCGAAGCTCACCACTGACTCATAACGTGGACTATTGTCGATCCGCATCGAGTCGTTGACTCTGCTTCCAGGCCTCCTTAACCGAACAGCGTCCAGCGCCGGCGCCGGGCCGGCCGCGCCGCGGTCAGCGCCGCTGCTGGCGAGCGAGGGGCCATCCAGGCCGGATGTCCCTGGCTGTCAATCAGCCAGGGGTATTTCCACGGGTGCGATGAGGCCAGTTTGCGCCGAAATTGCGGGCGCAACGCGCTAGGCGGGCGGTTTGATCTGCGACGTGGAGGCGACTTGATCATGTCGGCCACAACAGACGCGTGAGCCCATGCGGGTGCGCTGCCCGAGGCTGTTCAACGCGTGTCCCGTCCGATCATTGATCGCGCCTTATCCTTTCCCCGGGTGCCAGGGTCTCGTGAAGCTCCGTATGGCTCGCAACGCAGAGAAGAACCTACGGTACTCCTCGCAGAGGCGTCAACGTGAAACCGGGTCGCGGGTATATACAACCGTTAGTGTGTGCGCGTCTGACGCGCGATGTGCCCGGTGTTTCGCTATGCGCGCCCAACGGATGGCTGGCGCGCACAGCAAGCCCCGACCGGTTGCGACGGGATTTGCCGGTTGACAGGCCCTGCAAAGCGCAAATGGTCAGTGACCAAACACGGAGGCGAGGTTTAGGGCGATACCAGGCAGATGCTCTGAGCTCGGCAGCGGCCCTGGACCTTTGCCGAGTCGGACCGTTGCCCCAATGGCAGCGTGCTCAACCCGTCGCGCACGCCGCGTCTCATCCCCTGATCGAAAGAACCCCAGGCCTGGTTGCGGCGCAGCGTTCCGTCGGAGTAAGTGGGCGAAAGACGGCGAAATTCGCGGTCTTTCTCACGAAGTCGTCATAACGCGTTAACGCCTGGAACGTCGTACTTTAAACAATTCCCGGATTCAGGCCTTGGCGCGACGAGCTGAATAAGAGCGCGTCCCCTCAGGACGTTAACGCCGCGCGATGACCGGTAGCCGCTGCGGGGGTGAAAGCTATCGGCACTTCACAGCATGTGGGAAACCACTGCGCATGAAAAGCGCGTGCGCGCCTGGGGTCGACCTTGGTCCCAATGACGCGACAGCGCTTCCGCGCAATGCGCCATTGTCGACGATGTTCTCCTGCGGCAGCTTGATACAGTCCAAGGCGTGGCGTCGTCATTTAAGCTGTGCTTTGTAACACTGCCCTGGCTGCGGTTCCCGCTCCCGATCTGCTTCAATCCTGCCTTCTCCTCAGGCTTCACGCTCGTGTCCTTCGTTGGGTTCACACCTGAGCTGCCGCTCGTCACGGAATAAAAGCTAACGCCCGCTACCCCGGCGACTGACAAGAAGGTCGCAGACGATCGCGCTTCAGTTGCTTCTTTTCCCGAAGTGTTGCCTTGACTTTTGCCTGCACATGGCATGCTGAACTTACTGAAAGTTGTTCTACTCAGCGAGGTGTATGCCAGCGGTCGGTTAATCGACCGTGCGAACTCGCCAACTTTCGAAGTCCACGGCCTGATGGACAACCTCAGGATTGCAGCACCTGCAGACTTTGGACCGCTTCTTCATCGACGCGCGCAACCATGATCGCATATGGAATTGTGAGTAGATCGTATCAGGCGCGCCGTTCTGCGGAGATCGAACATACGGCTTACGTGACTCCACGTGGTGGTCAAGATGTTAGCAATCCTGATGAGGAATGTAAGGCATTCACGCAGGCCGGAGGTGAACTTTTGGCCGACGATCTGCAGTCAACGAAAGGAGAAAAATGGAACACGTTAAGGCCTTGCTTTCTCTCTCGGCACAGGATGCCTCAAATGACGCCTCCTGCTATCGAGATCTGATGAAAAATCCGAAAAGATCCGGTGGCAACCGCGATGGGTGGATGGCGCATCGACGTCGTTTGTGTTTGCCGTTAGCAAAACAGGTTGCGTCGATACTGAAGGCAATGTCTGACGGTGCATTCGTTGTACGCCGCGGAGTGGTACTGGAGCACGCACCGGGCACGCTCAATCCGGTGACCTGGGTAGATTGTCTTGCTGTCTCTCCCTTCGGAGTTTTCGTCATCGACCAGTACGATTGGATCGGAACTGTAAAGCGCTCGATGAACGAAGACGAACTTCTCGTGCGTGAAAATTCTGGCGTCGTCTGCGTTAAAACTTCTCCGTTGCGCCGGGCAAAACCGGCTCTGCGACACCTGCGGCCGATACTCGGCGAATACAACTGTCCGGTTGGGTGCATCGCCGTATTTGCTGACCTGTATTGTGCGCTTGACCCCACGTTGCCGGAAACAATCTTGCAAGGTTCCGAGCTGCACCATTTTATGCGCACACGGTTGAACCGCTTCCGCAACAGTCACTTTCGATATCTCGACTCCAGGGCGATCGCCACACATTTGCAATGGCGCTGTGCGGACTGGGGCAACGGTTGATGCATGCAAAGCGGTGCCAAAGCTAGATGACGGGAGAAAACGAGTTGTGAGCGGCAACCAGGGGCGTACGGTATCGGAGGCAGTATCGTGAATCCAGCGACGCTGATCGGCAGGTACGCTTTTCATCGGACTACGCGTCTGCCGACGGTGCGGACCGCGGGTAGCACAAGCACACTCTCGGCGACACCTGCTATCTCGTTGCGCGGGGAAAGGCGCCCTCTTTTTCGCAGCTTTCCGCCCGATGAACGACATGGAGGAGGCTATATTTCTTGCACACCCCGCGTTTTTAACGCATCGATCCGGAACGAGCCGAACCCTTCCATTGGGCGTCGTCCTTGCTTCCTACGCCTCCTATGCGAAGGTGCCTCGCGGCGCCCCTTTTTTTCTCGCCGCTGGGACTATTACTCATGATCTCGTCAGGGTCCGGAACGCGACAGCGTTTTCTGTGGAGAAGCGTCTTTCTTGTGTTGTGAAGCGTCGTAGGCTGATCGGGTTTTCGGACCCGGTCATCAAACTAATTTTCATCATGGAGTGGTTCATGGAAATAGTCGTCGTTGAACTGTGCTACGAAGGTGGGACTGTTCTTACCGATCGTGTCCTGTTAGATCGCGAATCAGCTCAGGTAACCCTGCCGCCGCGTTTGTCATCTCTTATGGAAGTTCTTGATCAATCCGATCAGCGTAAATCGTTCATGGCGGAATGCGGCAGCGTTCGATTCCCGGTGGAGCATGATCGGGAGCGCGGCTATTTCATCAACTTCGATGCCGCTTCCCGTAAGAAACGTGCTTCTGGCGTTAAGTGGCCGGTTTCGCCGACAGCCGGGCAGCGGAAACTTAACGGTCGTTTCGCACATACGCTCAGCGCGCTTGCGGTAGTTGGCGCATGCTTTGAAATGGTAACCGCCGACCGTTTGAGCTGGGCATCCCTTCTTGAGCCCGTCATACTTCTTTTATTGGCGGTAGTATTGTTCATTGTCGGGCATCGGAGCTTTGGCGTCGAAGGCCTTTCAGAATAGTCATCCTCGTTGGGCTATCACGCGCTGATTGTCGCAGTTCCCCATAAGTTCAGTGTGTATGTCGCCGCCAAACAGATGGCTGTCAGTAGAGCCGCACTTTCGGGTGCGGCTCATCCGCAGTAATGCCGCTAGATGGTTACTCGCGGCTGCGATGCGCCTGAGACTGGCATCGCCAGGTTCGCGGCTACGAAGCCCGTTATTCTGATGACGACACCTTTGACGTCCGCGATCCCGGCAGGCAATCGACGAGCTCGCCATGCTGTGCTTTTCCCGCGTGGCTGAGCGCTCCGTTGCCCGAATTCATTTGGTGCAGGCGCGAAACATCAGGCAATCGCGGTCGCATATGCACCAACTTAAGCTGATATCGGGATGCGAAGCATCATCAGACGCAAGTGTGCTCATCTTCTCCGGGATCGGCTATTTTGCGCTCATCAGCTGATGACGGTAGTTGATTCTTCGTGTTTGTGACAGGCGGTACAGTCGCGGCTCGATGCTTCTGACGCGCAATGTCCGGTCATGCAGTGGGGCAGCCCCCGGCGGCAATGCCTCGCATGCCGCGGCGGTGCTTGTACGCATCGTGCACCATACTCACCTGGGTAAGAGGTAATGGATGAGGACAGAAGTGCAACACCAAATTCCGTTAGCCTCCGGCATTCAGAAGGTTACGTTAGGCTCGGAATTGACTTGAGCGACGACCAGCGAAGCGACTTAAAACTGTCGTGCGTTTTTCAAGACAGGCGCGTTCGAAACCGAAGGAGATAAACATGGCTGCACGAATGTGGTCAGCAAAGGACAACCAGTGGTCAGGAAATTGTTGCGAAACAGGAGGGCTTGGCATTGCGCGCCGGTTTTTTCGTATGCAAGCATTGCCAGGCCGCGGTTTTCATATTCGCCACCTCATACTCGAGAATTCAGAGGGAAGTCATATCGGGTTCGAGGATATTTCCGGCTTTCATCGAATGCCAAGCATGACAAACAGTGCGCATTCGCTATTTTCGAAAACTTCGCTGTGAGGGGCGCCCGCTCGCAAGGCTTGATCGAAATGCTCGGTCGAGAAGTATGTTGCTTTCGGCTCTTGGCAAACAACGATAATCGAGGGGTGACGCGCGCCCTTGTCAGCAGCAGTCACGGGGCCTTTCGATGCGAATACCTGTCGGAGTCTTTCGTTTTCAAGCAATCCAAATCGATTGTTGCGAGCCTACCTGAACACAGCCAGGCGCGTCATTAGATTACGCTCCGTTTGCGGCGACTATCATACGTTCATACGCCGGTTGCGACTCGTCTTCAGCGGGGCGGCGGTTGATCTAGTGCGCGTCAAACCTCGCCCCTTCAGGGCGGGGAAGGATAGCGCGGACGGCATAGCCGTCCTTTGGGTGCTCAGTGCGGCGTTCGCTGTTGCTCGATGTACTGACGGATCACTGCAATGGGAGCGCCTTCGCAGCTACCGGCGAAAAGGATAGCGACCAAAGCGCACCTCCCCACAATTTGCGCCGGATGCTCGGGTAGTTCTTCTTTCGGATCATGCGGCTCGAAACGCCCTTCAGGCTGTTCACCAGCGCCGATACGGCGACCTTGGGCTGATAGTTCACCAGCAGGTGCACATGGTCGTGCTCGCCGTCGAACTCGACTAGCTCGGCCTCGAAGTCGGTGCACATGCTCGCAAACACAACGCGCATATCGTCGAGGATATCTTTCGTGAAGACGCCACGCCTGTACTAGGTGACAAAGACGAAATGCACGTGTATCAAGAAAACGCAATGGCATCCGTGTCGTATGTCGTTACCAGTGCTCATAGGCCAAATTATATTCGGGACTATGGAACGACTCTAGGTCTTCAAATTCGAGGGCGCGATCAAATCTGAAATGCAACACCTTTCTCGTGGAAGGTGCGCACATGCAAAAAAGAAGAACGTACCAACAGCTTCAGCCTGAAGAGCGCATGACCATTGCAAGCATGAAGCAGCAGCGTTCGAGTGTTCGGGACATGGCCCGAACACTCGGGCGTGCGGTATCAACTGTGAGCCGCGAGTTGACCAGAAACACGTGTTCTGCCGCGGGCTTAGCGTCTGCGTCGGCGCAGTCGCTCAGCACGAGCCCGCGCGAGGCTACGCGCCCATGTCCCAAGCTGCACCCTCAAAGCGTGTCGTGGCGCGTCGTACTCACCCTGCTGGAATGGAAGTGGTTGCCCCAGCAGATCTCAGGTACCCTCAAGCGCATGTGGCCCAACGATCCGACCCAGCACGTCTCGCACGAGACCATCTACACCGCCATGTATGCCCAGCCACGCGGTGAACTGCGCCTCCAGCTGACAGCCTGTCTGCGCCACGGCCACAGCACGCGTATGTCACGCAAGCGTGCCACTGACCGGCGCGGCCAGATCCCCGACACGGTGAGCATCCATGTGCGCCCGCCTGAGGTCGGGGACCGGATGATGCCCGGTCACTGGGAAGGCGACTTCATCAAGGACGCCGGCAACCACTCTTCCGTCGGCGTGCTGGTTGAGCGCACCAGTCGCCTGGTGCTGCTGGTGAATATGGAAGACACCACCGCCGCCTCGGCACTGGCGGGCTTCACTGCCAAACTGAATTCGATCGCCGCCCCAGTGCGTCAGCGCTGTCGCCTACGATCGGGGTAGGGAAATGACCCGGCATCAGGAGCTTAGCGCCGCGACCGGCGTGTGCGTATACTTCTGCGATCCTCAGTCCATGGCAACGCTGTACCTGCGAGAACACCAACGGGCTGCTGCGGCAGTATCTGCCGAAGGGCACTGACCTCCCGATCTACAGTCAGGACGAACGCGATGCCACCGCCGACAGCCCAAACGGCCGACCTCGCGCTACTCATGCATTTCATTCGCCATTCGAGGTCTTTAAACGTATGCTTGCAACCGCTTCGATAACCTCAGCTTCCAGTCATTCCCCCCTGTTGCGCTTCACCTTTGAGACCGCCGTCAAATACCAAGCATTTTTGCGAACCGATACTTTCCATTCTCATCATTGGCAAGCCGATGCCGTTTGACGCGAACACTAAGTCCGGTTAGCTGGTTGTGGAGGAAACCGGATTCCAGCAGCACCATCCTGACGCAGGTGATTTCCAGGAGAAGTAACTCAACATCAACGCATCGCTTCGAGCGCGCTTCGACAAAGCCTGCAAGCAAAGCCACATCAAGGTCCTGCAACCGGAATGGATGCGACGGGTACGGAGCAATGGACTGTTCAAATTCGAGCCAGACCTTGGCCATGATGGCGCGCATCATGTCGTTGCATCCGATCTTGTCGGCGCAACGCTTGACCTGCTCCAGGAGTGAGGAATCGGACATGGAAGTCTCTCAAGTGTTGGAAGGATGCTCTTCCATTAGCGCGTCGTCTGCCGAACATGCCAGATCGTGCGCCCCATTGGGTCGGCCGATAGGATAGCCGCTTAGCGCGCCATGTCGGCGTTTTGCCAGAAGGCGCGCTGTCGCCCGCGGTAGTTTGCTCGGTGGGCGGCGACGATCGGCTTCGATATTGTGCAGCGATATATGCCCCTCGAACCTTCCCCGGATCGGCTGGCAGTAGTGTCCGAGAATCATCTGGATGCGGGTAGGGCCGTGTCCAAGCGATTCGCTGAGTTCCACCAGAACCCCGTAGGGGGCGATTCCTGCCTCCAGCATTTCGAGTGCACTCTTGAGCGCATACGTGTAACGAAGTGAATGAAAGCTGATTGGCCCGACCATACCAGCCCGGCGCAGCAGTGCTTTGAGTCGATTCATTGCGGATCTGAGCGTCTTGCCGTTGCCAGTAATCAATTCGAGATTGTGTTCGCGAGCGTACGCGAGCGCGGAACGGATTGCTTCGATCGTCTGCGGGCGCTCGCTCTCCATGATCCGCACCTGCCTAGGCCTTGCGTTTTTCGAGCCACGCATCAGCGGAAGCGTGGAATCGCCGCGAACGAGTGCGTCAAGCCACATCCCGAGATCGCGTGCACACATCAGCGCCTCCTTGCGTCGGAGTCCGAGATGCAGTGCGAGCGATATCATGTGCATGAGCCCCTGGTCTATCCCGTTAGCTTTGCCGATCAACTCGTCAATTTCGGTCGGGTTCATGGCCCGTTTTGTCCCCTTCCTTACTCGTCGAACGAGTTGAAGTTCCTTGTTGTTGCACACCTCGTCAATGTTCCGGCCGGCAAGGCGTGATGTGACACGAACAGCCGAAAATATGTTCGCAAGGGTGCCCGCGGTTTTGCCCTGCGCCATGCAGTATTGGGCATAGGCATGAATCACCCATTCCGGAATTTCACTGACCGATGCGCGTAGTTCCCCTAGCTGCCTGGCAAAGCGCAAAAGGCCTGTTGTATCGAACCGCCTGTTCTGCTGAGTTGCAAAGCTGCCTCCTGCTTTTTTGCTGCTTACTGCGGAATTGTGTATGGCCTTTGACATCATGCTCATGAGCTAGCTCCCGGCTGTGACCCGCATGTCAACTCATGTTCGCCCGCGGGGGGAGGCAAACACGGCCCCAGTCACGATGAGCTCGTGACAGATCCGGAATACGTTCGGATGTCTGCAATGACGGGCTTGGCCGGGGCGGGGCGAGCGCGTACGTAAGCAATTGAATTCGGGGAGAGGGCCGGGTAATGCGTTGAGCTGTGGGATCCGGTTACGGATAGGCCCTTGGTGAAAGCAGGTTCTGGATGGAAAGTGGAAGCCCGAGAAGAGAAATTGCGTCAATGCGGGAGCGGTGAGTGGCGGGTGTCTGACAAAGACACTCCTTCTGCACCCGTCATGGGAGCAGACGCCGCGATCGGAGCGCTTGCGGCCTTCATCCGGAGATGAATGAATCGCAAGGTTTGTCTTGATGGATACCGCGCTGTATATCGCAAGGAGAAGATGCTTCCTCGACATCGGGAAGACATTGGCGGCATGGCCGCGTCACGAACACCGCTCGTATCTGGGGCGTAGGCGTCAGGGAGCGAATCCCTGGTACGTTGAAAAGACTCGCCTGTACGGAACTTCCGTTGGCGAGCGATCACTTACCGCACAGGCGGTAACTGGTCGCGACGCGACACCGACTGCGCGTGCTGGCCTGAAAGAGTGAGAGAGGCACCACGCGAATGACGCTGTGGGAACTTCTTGCTTTGGAAAAAGCTCTGGCTCGATTGAGCCGCGCACGCCCGATTCATGTTGATGCTGCTAACACGAACTTAGCAAAGTGCTTTGCTTCGCCGTGAGGCTGAGCAATGCTTGTATAGAAATTGGGCTAAAAAGCCCCCAACCCCCAGCAAGGGGTGTAATGGTCGATGCTCGTGACGTGAGCGAACGGTACTGCAATCATTAGAACATAGCTGCAGAGATAGCAAAAGGGGGGGGCGTCGCTTTCGCACAAAAAGCAGGTCGCCGCAGCATGGGCAACGTCTTCGAGTGGCCCGCGACGCAACACTATGTGGTGACCTTCGATCGCACACCAGTCCACGGTCGGCGGATTACGTTCGGCCCCCCTTCCTGGCGCGCTTCCTTGCCTGACCAACGGGTTGGCGGCGTACGTCACTGCGAATGGGGGACGAGAGAGATTCTGTAGTCTCGCCAACGCAGATTTGAGCAATCGTTGAGCGAATCGTAGTCAGTCGGTGACAGCCGCATTGTCTCAGCGCGGTACATCAGTGGGGAGTAAGGTGGCCGCCACGATCGACGCAAACAGCGTGGCCGCGTCCGCGAAGTGCTCCAACGAGGAATTGGCCGATCCGCGCAGTGCTCTGAAAAGTCGTCCCTTCCGCGCGGCCTGAAGGCGGAATATCGCGGGCTACGCGAGCGTCAGTGTGTTCGCGCTCAGATGGGTGGCCGTCTGGAATACGGTAATTCGCGTGTCGGCCGGTAGGTCGTCGGCGCATGCGGCCGTGCGAAATCCCGGTCGCCGATGGTATGGCCGCAATGTGGGCAGTGCAGTTCTCTCCGGTGCAACGCGACGGCGCGCGGTTGCGGTTCCCTCTGGGACGAAGCTGCGACCGATGAACGTCGCGCAATGAGCTGCTCCCTCTGCCGGCGCGCACCACGGTCCATCATCCAGCCCATGCCTACAAACATTACATTGAGTCCAAGTAACGGCCATGCGATGTCCATGCTGGCTCCCCGCTGTTTCGGTGTGTCCAGCATAGCATTGGTACCGTGAGCCGCCGGCTTGCCAGTTTTGACGGCGTGGGGGTATATTCACGCCTGCGTCCACAACGCATCGATCTTGCACTGCCATAGCCGTCCGTATTTTGCGATCGGCCTGTCGGCAGAGCCGTTCGCCCGTACGCCTCTGGTTGGCTCTCTGGACACTGTACGCGCTCCTTGGCACTGTGAGTTTTAGTGCCTGTCTTTCGGCTGTCCTTCCTCCTTCCCCTTTTTTCTTCTTTGCGAACTTCTGACGGCCGTCCCAGTCCAGGCGGCGTGTAGCGTCGGCCGTTCCAACTCCACCTCTGACTGCGTCTCGATGGCAACTAGCCATCGTCTGCACACTTCCTTGCCCGTGGCGCGCGCGGCCCGATAAACAGCGCACTCAAACGGCAGCGCGCTCGCCGCGCCGCTGAACGCCGGTCGGTGCCGGTGTGGCATCGACCAAGTCACGGAATCAATACAAGGAAAACAAACATGTACATTCTTTACGACTGCCGGTACGTGATTGCCTGCAGCAGTCTGCCGCATGAATTCAGGCGGGAATTCCGCAGGCTTGCCCGGGGCCGTGTCACGTCGACGTATGATTGGCGCACTCGGGCCAAGGATCCTGTGCCGGCTGAAACCCAATGCCGGCGGGTGGCGGAGGTATTGGCGGGTTTTGAGGCGCTGCGCGCCAGCGGGTATGCTTTACAAACACCGTGGAACTTCGGCAGCAAGCATTTGCGGGTCCTCATCAATCGCTGGTCCACGCAGCGGCTGACATCTGAAGAGGCGGCCGAGAGACTCGAGCATTGGCGCCAGTTTTTGCAATGGATCCGAAAGCGCCAGCTCATCGCTTTACTGAGTGCGCCTCTCACCGCGGGTGCGTCGAGTGTCGAGAGTAGACATGTCCAATGCTCGCATGCGGCAGCCTACTCGCGACCAGACATACCGATGCTCACAAGCGATAAGGCCATGGAGGCCCTCACGGAACACCGTGGCGACCTGCGCAAGGCGGCCCGCGCGCTGGGGACAACCACGCATTCTGTCTGTGAGGCCCTGAACGATGGTCAGCCACGAGAAAAGCGGCTTCCTCCCGGGCTCACGATCCTGACCTGATGCTTGACTTCCAGTAGCGCTCGATACGCTGGTTTCACCTACATAAACAAAGGAGAAGCCAGAATGCTGATTCACACTATCTTCGGGCTCGCGAGTGCATTGCTGTATGCGTATCTGAGCTTTAACGATAAACGGTCGGCTAAAGAGGAAGTTCGAGAAGCGCGGGCGGCCTCTGCCCGAGGGCGGGGGGAAGAAGGAGAGAGGGAGGTGTCAGCCGAGCTGCGCTGGCACCTCACGCGTTTGTGCGGCGAAAACTGGGAAGTATTGGATGGTCTCGTTCTGATTCATGCGCCGGGGAGCACCTTTCCGACTGCTGAAATCGATCATCTGGCGATTACGCCGTTCGGAGTCTTCGTGGTCGAAACAAAGCATTGGGCTGGTGTGGTCACACACGGTGAGACCGACGACACGTTGACGCTCACGACGGTTGAAGGACAGCGGTGTGTGCGCACCTCGCCAATGAAGCAGAATGCGGCGAAGGTGCGGTTTTTGCGCAAACTGCTTCCGCCGCGGCTGTGGATCGTCGAAGGGCTCGGTGTCTTTTCGCATGAAGCGGCAATGGTCGCCCCACGCTTCCAACGGCGCTGCTTGAGCGTAGTGAACTTTACCGGCACCTGCGGGTGCGGCAGCAGCAGTTTGCGCGCACGGGGACAGGGCGCCTGCCCGTTCGCACGATAGTTGACGCGATCTTGCAGCATGCAGACACGCGCCCCGAAGCTCTCGTTGAACACCGGCAACGCATCCAGGAGGGCCACTCGCGCGGCCAAGGCTAAGCCGGACCTAGCACTGCTGATACGAGGAGGGGTGAACTGTGCTCACCGTCTCCCCTTCCTTACCACCATCCACCTCGGTGACTTGAACCGCACGATACTCACGTAGAGCCAGACATACGTCACGGCGAACACCACCACGAAGCAGAACAGATGCAGCGTATGCCGCCAGAACAGCGTAGCCGGCACGACCGCGATCAGACACAGCAGCCACAAGTACGGCGACGTCAGCGAGTTACGCCGCGTCAATTCACGTGCGGTGCGCGTGCCGACCGCCCAGCGCATGAGCCGTTTGTACACCAGCATGTGCAGATGCACGCCGTCGGGAATGCCCGGCGACATGCCGCGAATGAATTTTTTCCGGTAGATCGAGAAACAGGTCTCGAAGATCGGATACATGAACAGCAGCACGGGATACCAGGCCGACACGTCGCGATTGCGCATCACCAACATGATCGACAGTTCGGCCAGCATGAAGCCGATGAAATACGCGCCGCCGTCGCCGAGAAAGATCAGCCCCGCCGGGAAATTCCAGATGAAGAAGCCGAGCACCGCGCCCATCATCATGAACGAGGCGGACAGCACGATCGGATCGGACACCTGGAACGCGACGTAGGCGAGCGAGGCGAACATCATGAACGCGACCATCGACGCGAGTCCGTTGAAGCCGTCGATGATATTGATCGCGTTGGCGAGCGCGGCAACCGCCAGCACCGTGACCGCGCAGGAGATCACCGCGTACGAGAGCAGGAAGTCGAGCGGCGGCACGCTGATGCGCGTCACGGCGATGTTCAGCAGGAAATAGGCGAGCGCGGCCGCGGCCATCGTGCAGACCAGCCTTGCCAGCGGCGACACGCGCTTGGTCAGGTCTTCGACCAGACCCGAGCCGAAGGCCGGCATGCCGCACGCAATCAGCCCGAGAATGCCGCCTGACACGGCGGGATACGCGTGATGCAACTGCACGGCGGAGACGATCAGCCCGAGCAGAATCCCGGTCCCGCCGATGCGCGGCACCGGGCGAACATGGAATTTCTGCACGCCGGCCAGATCGGTGTCGGTGGAGAATTTTTCATGCAGATGCGCGTAGCGCACGATCAACAGCGTGATCAGCAGTGAAACGAGAAAGCCGAGCGCAAAACTAAGCATGAAAGTGGGCCTGAGCGAAGACGCCGAATTATACAAACGAAACGCACAACGTCCGGAAAACGAGCGGCGCCGCGCGGTCGCCCGAATATCCCAGATAGTGAGGTGAAAGACACTCGCAAACGCCCGCCGGTCATGGATTCCACCTATTTAGTAGGGTCCGTGCGAGGTCGTTAACCTGGATGCGGCGAAGAGTAAGTCACGCGCAAAAAAGGCGGCGCGCGCCTGCCAATCTGTTTCGCCGCCGATCGGCAAGACGTTCCGGAGACCCAATGCTAAATAACATCACAATTCGTGGCGGCCTGACGCTGGTGATCAGCGTATTCGTCGCTTTCCTGCTGACAGTGATCGGTGTCGGCTATGGCGCGCTCAAGCTCGCCAACAGCAGCCTCGACGACACGCAGCGTAGTGCGGCGGCGCTGTCGCATCTGAAGGCAAGCTCCGAGAAGCTGCTGCAAGTGCAACTCGCATTGGGTTCGTATCAGACGCTCTTTAGCGTCGGCAAGCAGACCGATGACCTGTTGCCGGCCGCGCACAAGGTGCTGGTCGAATCGAACAAAGACTTCCGCAATTACATGGCCGGTCCGTTCGCGGACGAAAACGAGCAGAAGCTCGCGCAAAACGTGGAGCAGGCACGCGGCGCGCTGGTCGATAAGGCGATCGAGCCGGAGTTCAAGGCGCTGGCCGACTTCGATTTCAATACCTTCCGCAACATTCAGGGGGAGACGGCGAACGGCTTTTACGCCACCTATTCGAAAGCGATCGACGCGCTCGAACATTCGCGGATCGACAGCCAGCACCAGCAAGCCCAAACGGCCGCGCAGCGCTTCCAGATCGCGACGCTGTTGTTCGCCGCGATCGGCGCCATCGCGCTCGTGATCGGCGTGGCGGCGCGCATTGGTCTGTCAGTGGCGTTGATCAAGCCGGTCAACGCAACCGTCAAACACTTTGAGCGCATCGCCGCCGGTGATCTGACTGTTGCCATCAAGATCAAATCGCGCAACGAGATGGGCCAGCTGCTGGGCGCGTTGACGAAGATGCGCGACGGCCTCGTCGAAACCGTGTCCAAGGTGCGCGGCAGCACGACGGCGATCACACAAGGGGCAAACGAAATTGCGTCGGGCAATGCGGATCTGTCTTCGCGCACCGAGCAGCAGGCAGCGGCGCTTCAACAGACCGCCGCGAGCATGGAGCAGTTGTCGGCCACCGTGAAACAGAACGCGGACAACGCGAAGCAGGCAAACCGGCTCGCGCACGGCGCGCTCGACACAGTCACGCGTGGCGGCAAAGTGGTCTCGCGTGTCACGGAAACGATGGATGGGATCAGCGAGTCGTCGCGCAAGGTGACCGAAATCATCGGCATGATCGAGGGGATTGCGTTTCAGACCAACATTCTGGCGTTGAACGCCGCGGTGGAAGCGGCGCGCGCCGGCGAGCAGGGGCGTGGCTTCGCGGTGGTGGCTTCGGAAGTGCGCAGCCTCGCACAGCGCTCGGGTGCGGCCGCGAAGGAAATCAAGGAACTGATCGGCGAATCGGCCGCCAAGGTTCAGGAGGGTGCATCCCTCGTGTCCGACGCGCAGAAGACGATTCACGAAGCCATGAGCGCCGTCGAGCGAGTGACTGGCGTGATGAACGAGATCGAGGCGTCCGCACTCGAACAGAGCGACGGTATCGAACAGGTCAACAAGGCCGTCTCGCAGATCGACGAAGTCACGCAACACAATGCGGCGCTCGTGGAAGAGGCAGCTGCGGCGGCGAAATCGCTGGAAGAGCAGGCGACCATATTGCGCGACGCCGTGGCGGTATTCCAGATGGCGTAATGGCGGAGGGGCCGCGCTCGCGTTGTTCGCGAGCGCCGGTTTTAACAGGGCACTAACAGCAATTTAGTTAAGAAATCCTAATTGTTAGATTTTGTAAAATATGCCCATATGTGTGGCATTTTATGTTGCGGTGGTACGTCGATTGCTTGCTCAAAGAACAATTTCCCGACGCAATGCGTGGCAGGAAATTTATTCCGTACAGCAAAATGTTGGGCTATAGATACCTTGCAGTAAGGTTTCGAAATTTTGTCCGTGCGCGAGCGCACAGAGCGATGCGTCTCGTTAAGGGATATTGTGTGTTGAATCCGATCCGAGGAATGTCCTCGACTCCGGCAACGCGCATGGGGCGCATCAATTCACAGCGGACAACTATCGAGCCCAAAAGTCATGCAGAGGTCCTCAGCAGTAGATCCGGATAGTTCCGGGAGCGTACCAAGCGATTACTCGTGTGTGTTGTGCGGCGCCGGCCCGGCAGGAATGGGCTTCCTGTTCCACGCGTTCAAGAGCGGCAAGCTGGCAGAGGTGGCCAGAAACGGGCTGCTGATCATCGACAAACGCGCGAGCCTCGGAGCAGGCAAGCTCGGCGACTATGTGAACGTTACAGGCAACTCGGTCGCAAAATCCTTCCTCGCGTGCCTCGAGCACGAACGCTTCGACGAAGTGTTCGGCGACATCCGCGAATACAACGAGTTGCATAGGAAACTGGCCGCGGACCCCGACGGTGCGCCGCTGCTCTCTGAGGTCGGCGAACTGCTCACGCTGGCTGCCGAGCGACTCATCGCGCACCTCGTCGAACATTTCGACGTCGATGTACTGCGCGGACACGAAATCGATGCGATTCGTCACAACCGGGACGGCCGCTTCGAAATCGCTTATCACGACACGCGCAGACCCGCGGCACGCCGGATGGTGATTAGCGACACCGTCGTGATGAATCTCGGCGGAACGCAGCGCGTCGAAGAGGTCGATGATCTTTGCCGCACGCTGGACATTCCATTGCCGGGCAACGGTGTGATCACCTGCACGTCGGATGAACTGCTTCGCCTCACGAGCACGCAACTGGTCGACACCTTCGCGCCCGCGTTCGCCCCTGCCGCGGCCCGGCGTACGAACCGGATCACGATCATCGGCGGCTCGCATAGCGCGTTCACGATGACCGAGCGTCTTGCGACTGATCTCGGCGGCGCCGGACTCGATGAAATCGCCATCATTCATCGCTCGCCGATCCGGCTGTTTTTTGAAACGGAGGAGGAAGCGCGCGCATGGGGTTATATGGTCGACCCAGTCAACGATATTTGCCCGATCACGCGGCGCGTTAATCGCTCGAGCGGTCTGCGCTACCGCGCGTTCGAGATTGCATGTTCGGTGATGTCGCAGGGCCGCGTCGCGGGAACGAAGCCGCGTGTCGAATTGATCGATGCCGCCTCCGGGGAAGGCGAGCGCGCCCGTGCTGCCACCTGTCTCACGCAGTCATGTGGCGTGGTTCATAGCGCCGGCTATGGGCCCAACATGTCCGTACTGGTCGACCATCGAGGGGCGGAGATTCCTCTGCTGTTCCGCCAGGGCGGCATCGAGGTCGACAAATTCGGCCGTCCGCTCGACATGAACGGCAAAGTGGTACGCGGACTCTTCACGTTTGGGCTGGGTTCCGGCTTTCGGCCCGACCCGGAGATCGGGAGCGAGGCCGCATTCACCGGACGAATCCATGGTGTCTGGATCTTTCATCATGAAATCGGCAAGCGGATTCTGACCGGCGTTCTGAAAGCACTGGCCGAGAAGGCTGTTGCACAGGAAGCGGAAATGATCGCGACGGCGGATGACGACACACATGCCGGGGGCCGGCCCCGTCGCGGTCGAGCGGACCATCGCCGCTGACTGACGGGCAAGCATGACCGCCCAGCACCACTCTGGCTCACCGACTCGAGTCGCTGAGATAGGGCGAGTTCGGCTGCTTTATGTCGTCCCATAGACCTCCTTAATAAACTGGACATGTTGTGAATCCACACTACGACCTATTGACACTTCAGCTAGCATCGGGGTCCTTTCGGTCTGCAGCAAAGTGACATTGGCGTCCAGCGTTTCAACGAACGTTCAACGCAAATAAGTCCTCTTATATCCGCCGATCGTGCGGGCTATTCCGCCAGCATTATTGGCGCGACCTTCTTTGGCGGCTATGCTGCACTGCGACATCGAATGCAACGCGATGACCAATGCGAAGCTTTGATCGTCTCCATTACCGCTTCTGTTTGCCGACCGCGCGAATGAGGGCAATGCATCGTCATTGGTTCCTCGATTCGAGCGAGGCCTGCCGTACCAAGGCGGGCTGCGATACTTACGTGAGGGAAATGATGACGACATTCCAGTCATACCGCCGTGGCAACCGTCTGTTCGAGGCGCTCCCAACGCATGAATGGGACGCAATACTTCCTCATCTTGAACTCGTCGAATTGAGTCCGGGGCAACTGCTGTCGAAATCCGGTGAACTCATACGAACCGTCTATTTTCCGGCCACAGCGATCGTGTCTCTGCTGCAAACCATGGAAAACGGCAGTTCGGTGGAAATTGCCGCGATCGGCAGGGATGGCACGACAGGCGTGCCGATCCTGACGGGCGGAGACACCATGCCAGCCAGCGTTCAGGCTCAATGCCGGGGTTTCGCTTATCGAATCAGCGCTACAGCACTGCGCGAAGCGTTGCGCAATTGCGCTTCGCTGCGCTCACTGATGCTGCTATACATGCAGGCCCTCCTCACGCAGGTCGCACAGACTGCGGCGTGCAACAGGCTGCATCGACTGGACGAGCAACTGTGCCGATGGCTGCTGGTCGATATCGATCGTTCGGGCACAAGTGATTTGCAGGTCACGCAGCAACTCATTGCCGACATGCTCGGCGTGCGTCGTGAAGGCGTGACTGAGGCGTCCGGCAAGCTTTGCGACGCCGATCTCATCCATCACAGCCGTGGCCGTGTGCGGATCCTCGATCGGACCGGACTCGAGGCGCGCTCATGCGAATGTTATGAGATCGTGAAACGCGAATTCGATCGGCTATTGCCGCGTATCAACGCGATGGAAGTCACGCGCTGAGGGTTTTGCCGTATTCACAAATCGAATTGAAGTCTGGGACGGCCAGCAATATGTTGTGTGTTCGCACAGATTGCTGGCCTTGCGGAACTATAAAATGTGGCGAGCACCTGACTTGAGGGAGCCTGACGCCGGTATCGGAAAGAGTAGGCTTGCCGCTCACGTGTCGTGATATCGGTAAGCTCGCGATTGATCGGCCGCGGTGCTTGTAGCGCAAGAAGAAAGAAGGCCTGGAGACAAATGGTCAGGCACTGGCCAACGAAATACCGTGCCGCGGTCCGTGTGCTCGGGATCGTGCGCGGCAGTTTCCCGCTCCTGCGCAGAGCTATTCGCGCGTGTCTGCAATCACTCTCGCGCGGAGCGCCCGCCCACGACTCGTCGGCCTACTGCCCTTGCATAGGCCGCGCGATCTGATCGGAAGTTGCCGTTCGTCGTCTGCTTTGTCTGTCAAACTGTCATTACGCGGCGGCCTGCAGTTCTTGCCTCGCGTCGCACTAAATCCGCGCTTTCGCCGACTTTGCCATGCTCGTATGCGCGGCTGGCTTCACGCTGTGACCTCCAACGGGCGCGATCATCCGCATCCGGCTGGAGCCTGATGTCGCATCCACTGCCACGCCATACGCGTACTGCTTCAGTTGTGCCGTTTTCCGACCTGGTCGCGATTCTAGTAAAGTATGATGATTGGCGCGCCAACCGCCGCGTCATACCATCGCTGCTGCCTGTGTGTCTTTGACGTTCTACCGGCTGCGTGCGGTGATTTCCGGTGAATCGCGAAGGAGGTGAATCGTTATAAATTCAATCTCGCCTCAATTGAAAGGACCAGGTAAATGTCGAGCGTTTTGACACATTTTTTATGCTTCATATTCGGCGTGGTGATTGGCGTTTTCGTATGCGCATTATGTGTCGCACGTTCCAGAACGCCACGAGACGATAACTAACTCTTTCTTTGGGACGCGCAGGCAGCCTGCGTCCCGATGCGCATCGGCAGGGGCATCTGCCGCAAACCATGAAGGCCGCGCCGATCATCGCGACGACGCAGGCGCGGCTCTCAGCAAAAGAAATGGCCGGCAATCGGCGATAAGGCCGAACCCCGTCAACGCCGGGTGGTGGAGACACGGGCAACGTGAACACTGCAAGCGTTGCCCGACCGCCGAAGCTCTCCTCCTTACCCCCGTTAATGCGGGAGAAAGCGTGTATGTTGCTTTCCGCACTGAAACAAGATTTCTAGAACCCTACACTACGCTGGTTGCATCTGTTCGCGGCGCTGGAAGTCGCGATGGAAAGCTATATCAAAGCTGCTTACCGACGTCCCGTGGACGCATCGTTCAACGGATGTCAGCCAGACTCCAATCGACCTTCCGCGCAACTGCATGAAGGCGGCTTCCAAAGGGCTTCCATGATCTTGGTGACAGGCAGCGCCGGTTTTATCGGCGCCAACTTCGTGCTCGACTGGCTGCAAATCTTCGATGAACCCGTCGTGAATGTCGACAAGCTCACCTATGCGGGCAATCTACGCACGCTGAAATCTCTGCAGCACAATCCATTGCATATTTTCGTCTGCGCCGACATATGCGATCGCGCTGCAATGGACGAGTTGCTCGCCGAATACAAGCCGCGCGCGATCATCCATCTGGCGGCCGAGACTCACGTCGACCGGTCCATTCACGGGCCGGAGAACTTCGTGCTGACCAATGTCGTAGGTACCTTTACGCTACTGGAAGCGGCTCGCTCGTATTGGAGCAGGTTGAACGACGCCGGCAAAGCGGAATTCCGCTTCCTGCACGTGTCGACCGACGAAGTGTTCGGCTCGCTTTCCGCTACCGATCCGCAATTCTCCGAGACTACGCCGTACGCGCCGAATAGCCCTTACTCGGCCACCAAGGCGGGTTCCGACCATCTGGTGCGCGCCTACCATCATACGTATGGCCTGCCGGTGCTCACCACGAACTGCTCGAACAACTACGGTCCGTACCAGTTCCCCGAGAAACTGATTCCGCTGATGATCGCCAACGCGCTCGGCGGCAAGCCG
>NZ_JARESS010000067.1:0-38027 GCF_046027915.1 Paraburkholderia sp. RL17-347-BIC-D | reverse complement strand
CGCCAATCAGGGCATGGTCATCAGTACCGAAACGCGCGCGGGCGCAACGGCCCCCGTCAAGGACACGCGATCACGGCGGGCCGCGACTACAGCCTGTCAGCGGGGCGCTCGTACCACGCTTCGGTGCGGGGCTCGATCTCGCTGTTCGCCTATCAGGACGGCATGAAGTTTTACGCGGCCAGAGGCAAGATCGAGTTGCAGGCGCAGGGCGACGGGATGGCGTTGGCGGCGCTGAAGGACCTCACTATCAGCAGCACGGACGGGAAAGTCATCATCACGGCGTCAAAGGAAGTGTGGATCGGCGCGGGCGGTTCATATATCCAGATCAACGGCAGCGGGATTATTAACGGGTCGCCGGGACCGATCCTGGAGAGGACGCCTTCATGGGACGTACCCACTGCCTCGTCCATGCGCATGCCGTTGCCAGTCATGCCCATCACGCCGCTGGCGCAGAACCCTGCCGAGCTTTACACGCAGAAGTTTGATGTGAGCACGGTTGCTGAAAACTTCGGCGACGGGCAGACAGTCGCCGACCAGCCGTATCGCATCTATCTGCCAGATGGCACCCTCAGACAGCAGGGGATGCTGACCGATGGTGCGACGCTGACCGTCAGCACGGCGGAGCCAGCGAAGGTCCGCTGCGAGATCGGGGCGGGTAACTGGAGCGTGGTCGAAGATGCCTACGATCACCACGAACTGGAAAATGACGCTGGGCAGGCCTGAAGCGAGCCTGCTCATTAAAGTGACTTGTAAAAGGTAACAGATGCCTCATCGACATCATACGCATCAACCCGCGACCCCAAAGGCTCCGCCATCGCCCTATGTGGAAGTGACCTTCGTATTCAGGGATACCCTGCAGAAACCGATTGAAGGGTTGTCCGTGCAGATCAGGGCGGGCACGGGTGCGCCGCAAGCGCCTGCATGGAAACTTGGACCAGACAGCGATGATCCGCCTGCGATAGCTCCGGCGCCGACACTGGGGGTGGCGTCGGCCGCCGGTGAGAGTCCGACTATGCCGATGGTTAATAACAAGGCCGACCCGGTAGCGACAGACAAGGACGGCTACGCCCTGACGATCCAGAACGCCGCGCGCAATCAGCCGATTGATGTGCTGGTGAAGAACCAGCGCGGCGAGTACATATGGAAGGCGACCGTGACCCCGAGCAAGGACATCAGCGCCTTCACCGTTGTCAGTCCTGAGTACCACCTGGAAGCGACGACGAAACTGACACCAAAAGAGGAACTGGAGCAGAACCTCAACCTTCCAGTTGTGAAAGAGGGTGAGGTCATGACCGTCGAACGCCTGGTTCATGAGTTTGGACCGTACATTGGATGGTCGCAGAAGGTCACTGAACAGGACAAGGTAAAAAAGGATTTTCCGACACGCAAGAAGGACGTAACTGAGGATGAGAAAACTCATAAAAAGAAGACAAAAATCACAATCGAGCACCACCTAAAGGTGGTGGACAATGGCAAGCCGCAAACAGTTGCATTTAATTTGCTTGGTTCCAGGTTGAATTTCCCGAAATCAATGTGGTTCACGGATGAGCACTTCGTTTATCTGGCAAATTCGCTTGGCTGTGAGGCTGCGGCTATTAAGGCGCTCTCGAAGCAGGAGGTTGTTGGTAAGGGGAAATGGGAGCCGGATCATGGTTTTGATAAAAATGGTTTGCCAAAAATTCTATATGAGCGGCATAAATTCTACGCCTATACGATGCCCGGGGAGAGTAAAAATAGAAAAAATAAACCAGTAAATCCATATGCAAATAAATATCCGGACATCTGCAGTCCTGCATCAGGTGGATTTGGAAAGGACGGATTGCACCAGTATGAAAGATTCTGTCGCGCTGCAAGCCTGGATATGGAGGCCGCCGCTAAGTCGACTTCGTGGGGCGCGTTTCAGATACTTGGTGAGGCTTTCGACGGGTGTGGGTTTTCTTCCGCCGTGGATTTCGCAAGCGAACACATGAAAGGGATAGACGAGCAGGTTAAGGTATTTGAGGCGTTCATGAAGAACGTGAAACCGCAAGCTGTTAAGGCTTTAAAGGATAAGAGGTGGGAGGATGTCGCAACTTATTACAACGGCGGTGGCTGGCGTAAAAAAAATCCGGACTATGCAAAAAATCTGGAGGATTTCTATACAACATTTAAATGAATTAACTCGGGTGGCTGCAGTCATTTTGTCGTTTTCAGGCGCGGCTAACGCTGCTGAATTGTTGATTTTCGATTCGCCAAATATGATTATGCTAAATGAGCGCGACGGAGTTATTGGTTACTATGGGTCGGTCGAAGGTGACAAGAATTGTGAATTTTTCTTCTACCAGGCTAGAGAGTCTTCATTCAAAGAGGGGGAGTATTCTGGACGTGATATAAGTTCCTTTTCCTTCGCCTTTCCCCCTAAATCATATCGATATAAGGATCGAGATGGGCGCTTTGATTCGGCTGGGGCGGTATATAGCCTGCAAGACCAGCGGATAGTTCGTATTGACAATCCCGCGCCTGGATGCGTCGGTTGGGCGGTTGGTTCATTTGGGAAGAGACCAGGTGACAAGTATGTCGTTCGCTATACCATTGAGAAGAAAACTGAAGCAATTGGTATTCGTGCACTTTCAAAAAAATCAACTTTCTATAAAAAAATCGGCTTACGCTTTGATAGCACGCGCGCGTACCTGGTGGAGGGAGATGTAGTAGTCGTTCTCGCGACATCGAGCACTTATTCCTACGTACGCTATGCGAATCCTGATTTGACCTCAGGAGGACGAGTCACAACAGGCTGGGTCCGCTCTGCCGATCTCGTAAACCCATTCCCATCAGCGGGCAAGTAATGATCGCTCTAATCCGACTCGGTGACACCACCGACCACGGCGGCGAAGTCATCACCGCCTTCGCAAACCATGCGCTACGCCGGACGGCGCGTGGCCCGCGTGGGCGATCTCGTGAAGTGCCCGCTGCATCCCGAAGTCCAGCCTAATATGATCCTCGAAGGCGACAGGAAAATCACGGATCGCGGCACGCCCGTCGCGCGGCAGGGGCATCACGCCACGTGCGGGTGCAGCCTGATTTCGAGTCTTGTCTGATGCCTTGCCTCGATGCTGGAGAGTCGTTGCCAGAAATGGAAATCACAGGGTGTGGTTCATGACCTTGAGTTTCCTGCTCGGACATGAGCGCCGGTGCCTTCATCGTGGATGGGCTCGACCGGTAGCGGGAAATGCAAACGGAAAAAACTCTTGTATTGGGTCTTCTCCGCTTAAATAGCCAAGCAGTCCTGCCGCGTTGCCCTACGCACTCCTCCCCCTCAACGCCCAATTGAACACCCGCCGCGTATCCAAAACCGGCTGCATCAACCGATCGAACAACTGCGCAACCGCGCCATCCAATTGCGCAAGTGCCGATGCCTGGTTCACGTCGAAATCAACGGCAGGCATCACCGGCACATGCTCATCTGACCGACCACGCGCAGCACCCGCCGCCGCGTCGCCATAACGCGCAATCAACGAATCAAGCCGCGCCACGATCGACGCGACATGAGCCGCACCTACTTCCGCCGCATTCAGCGCCATCTCATCCTCCAACCCACCGCGTCGTGCAGACCCACTCAACACGCGCGCCCAATGCAGGCAACACAGCAACGAACCAGTCGCCAACTCGACATCCGGATTCCACACCACCACCCGCTGCGTCTGCAGGGGCCGCAGCGCGATCCGCAGATCGTGCCAACCGCGATCGAGCTTGCGCACCGCGGCAACCGCGTCACCCGCGCGCGCACCCGACCCAGCCAAGCGCACCACCTCCCGCAACGCGCCCAACACCGCGCCTAGTCTCGCCTCGACGTGCCGCGTCGCTGCAAGCGGCATCATCAGAATCGCGACGGCGAACGACACGAGACAACCCACCAGCACTTCTTCGATCCGCAACTCGACCAGCGGCCCCATCGCGAACCCCAGTTCGCCATAGACCAACCCGACGAGCACGGTGATGAAAAACACCCCCGGCGCATACGCGCTCAGGATGTAGTAAGCCCAGCCGAACACGCACAGCACCATCGCCGCCACGAGCAACACCGGCGAGTCGTGCAGCGGCGCGACCAGCAACACGCTGACGAGCGCGCCGGCCAACGTCCCCACGAGGCGCTGCGCCCCGCGATACACCGTATCCGCTCGCGACCGCGTGCCGAGAAACACGACGAACGTCGTGATGACCGCCCAGAACCAACGCTCTGGCGAAAGCGAGTGGCCGATCAGCATCGCGAGCAATGCAGCTGTCGTGGCGCGCGTGGCGGGAAGCCAGCAGAGCTTGCTACGCAAGTCGGCAAAGCGCTGCGCCGCAGTCCGCGTAACCGCACCGCTCGCCGGTGCAGACGAAGCGCGTCGCGTGTCGCCTCGATGCGCAATCTCCCTGAGCTGCGCAATCGCGTGACGCAATACATCGGCACTCGCCTTGACGCCGCCATCCGCGGGTCCTGATGCAAACGCATGCTGCCCCGCCGCCACTTCCACTTCGACGATCCGTTCACGAATCGTTTCAGCATCCGACGGATTCAGCAGCGCCAACTGTTCTTCGAGTGAGAGTGCGGCTTCGTTCAACGCGGAGAGATGCGCGGCGGCAGCCGGAGCGTGAAGCACACGCGACGCGCGCAGCGTCACCGTATGAACGGCGAGTCGAAAGCTCGCCGCCGTCCGCATCGGCACGATCACGCGGCCTACCAGCGCAACCATCAACGGGCCGAACGCGGACAGCACGAGCGACTGCGCGAGATGCGTCGTCGAAGGATGCAGATACAGGCCGAGGTAAAAGCACACCACGCCCAGCATCGCGCAACCCAATGCACGCGACCCGCACGCCTGGCACAGCATGCCGGCGAACATCACGACGAGGAAGCCCGCATCGCCGGCTAGCGGATAACGGCACAGTACGCTCGCCGTAGCGAAGCACACGCCAGCGCAGAGATACAGGTAGAAGAGCGTGCTGAACCAGGCGGTCCGCCGCGTCTCGCGCACGAACAGCGGCGCGACCATCGCAAACAGAATGCCGGGCGCGGCGAGCGTGATGGGCTGATCCCGGAAGACGGTCCACGCGATGCTGACTACGCCGGTGAGCAGGCAGGCAAGCGCAACGCGCAGCGCGGTATGGAGACGCACGAGTCCCGGATCCGCAACTAGCAGGCGGTCGGCGACGCGCGAAAACGCGGCAGCAATCATGATCGATGATATCTGGGCTAAATGGCCGCCACCGGCTTTTGGCCGATTGCGACAGGGCGGGCACGTGGGCCCGCCACCTTCGTATCGTCGAACTGGGCCGGCATGCCGGGATCACCGGCTGAAAGCCCCATCCGACGACGGGCGATAACACGCGAACAGACACGCCGAATGCGCTGCAAAGGGTGGCGCAGCGCATCCAGCGGGTTCGGGTTTTCCCGGATGATACCGGGTCAAAATTGCGATTGTCGAATTTTTGCCGCAGCGCAGCAGCAGGCGGCGCAGTAGCGCACGTCAAGCCGAGCTAAGTCAAACCTCAGGCCGCGTCGTGGAAAATCACGCCGAGCGTGTGCCGTTGGCCGGAGCGCAAGCGGCTCACACCATGCCGCAGATTCACGCGGTAGGGACCGCGCGTCCCCTGAACCGGCCGATGATGGACCGCGAACACCACCGCATCGCCCTTGCCGAGCGGCACCACTTCCGTACGCGATTGCATGCGCGGACGTTGCTCGGTCATCACGAATTCGCCGCCGGTGAAATCCGCGCCGGGCTCGGACAATAGAATCGCGACCTGCAGCGGGAACACGTGTTCGCCGTAGAGATCCTGATGCAGGCAGTTGTAGTCGTCGGTGGCGTATTGAAGCATCAACGGCGTGGGGCGCGTCTGCCCGGCCGCGTGACAGCGCTCGATAAACTCCGCGTGCGCTGCGGGATAGCGGACATCGATACCCATCACCTCATTCCAGCGATTCGCCACCGGCGCGAGACGCGGATAAAGCGCGGTGCGCAAATCGCCGATCAACGACGGCAGCGGATACGCAAAGTACTTGTACTCGCCGCGGCCGAAACCGTGCCGCGCCATCACGACACGACTACGAAACAGCGCATCGCGCGGATAGAGCGCGGTCAGCGCGTCGCATTCCTCTGAGCTGAACAGATTGCGCAACATCGCGCAGCCATACGCGTTCAAGCCTTCTTCGACATCGAACCAGGTGATCGCGCCGACACGCTGCGCAAGCGAGCGGTGCGCTGGTGCCTCAGCGCCTTTCACGTCCGGCTTCCGTCCCGCACCGGGTTTCCAATCCAAATCCAATGCCAGCGAGTGGGACTGCGTACCCTTCGCAACCGTGTCCATAAGCCATCTCCATAAAGCAATCACCAGAACGATGATTGAGTGTAAGCACGCGCGCCATGCCGCGCACTCCGACTCTTGCTTTTCAATTCCGTGCTGTTCACGGCCGGCGCCTCGGCAACGAGCGCATCATGTTCAGAGCGATCCGGCGGCAGCGCCCGCCACACGGCGGCCCCGCGAGCCTTAAGCAAATCCAAACGCCCGCTTCGAAAATGCAAACTTCGCGGGATGTGCCGCGTCGTTCATAGTAGTACCCTATTAAACCCAATGCGCGTATCCGGAGACTGTGCCCATGTCTGCTTCCCCGCAGAAACTCGACGACTGGCTTGACAAGGAGGAGGTCGCCAAAGACGACATCACTTCCTTTCCCCTGAAGGCGATGGCCGCCACGCTCGATCGCGAGGAAAACGGCGACAGCGTGCCGCCGCTTTGGCACTGGCTGTACTTTCTGCCGGTTGCGCCGATGTCCGAAGTCGGCCCGGACGGCCATCCGAAGCGCGGCGGTTTTCTGCCGCCCGTGCCGCTTCCGCGTCGCATGTGGGCCGGCGGCCGGTTGACCTTTCACGCGCCGCTCAAGGTGGGCGAGCATGCCACGCGCACTTCGACGATCGCCAATATCGAAGACAAGACCGGCCGGTCCGGCCGTCTCGTGTTCGTCACGGTGCAGCACACCATCGAAGCAGGTGGCGAACTGAAGCTCGAAGAAGAGCACGACATCGTCTATCGCGACGCGCCGCAGGAAGGCGCGCGGCCCCCGCAGCCGCAACTCGCGCCGGAAGGCGAAACCTGGCGCCGCACGATCGACGCCGACGCTGTCATGCTGTTCCGCTACTCGGCGCTGACCTTCAACGGCCACCGTATCCACTACGACTATCCTTACGTCACGGAAGTCGAAGGCTATCCAGGCCTGATCGTTCACGGTCCGTTGATTGCAACGCTGCTGGTCGACCTGGTGCGCCGCGAACAACCGGACGCCACGCTGCAAAGTTTCGCCTTCAAGGCAGTGCGTCCGACCTTCGCAGGCCAGCCTTTCACGGTGTGCGGCAAGCCTTCCGCGGACGGCAAGCTCATCGAGCTATGGGCCAAAGACCACGAAGGCTATTTGACCATGCGCGCCACGGCGGCCATTGCCTGAGCTTCGCCTGACCTACAAGAGATTCGATTAATGCAAACCACGCAGCAGGATTCCTTCCAGGACATTCGCGAAGCCGTACGCGATCTGTGCCAGCAATTTTCCGGCGAGTATTTCCGCAAGATCGACGAAGCACGCGGTTATCCGGAAGCATTCGTCGACGCGCTCACCAAAGCCGGCTGGCTGGCCGCGCTGATTCCGCAGGACTTTGGCGGCTCGGGGCTGGGGCTGACGGAAGCGTCGGTCATTATGGAGGAAATCAATCGCGCCGGCGGCAACTCGGGCGCCTGCCACGGCCAGATGTACAACATGGGCACGCTGCTGCGCCATGGTTCCGAAGAGCAGAAGCAAAAGTATCTGCCGAAGATCGCGTGCGGCGACTTGCGTCTGCAATCCATGGGCGTGACGGAGCCGTCCACCGGCACGGACACCACGAAGATCAAGACCACCGCCGAGCGACGCGGCGACCGCTATGTGATCAACGGCCAGAAGGTGTGGATCTCGCGCGTGCAGCATTCGGACCTGATGATTCTGCTCGCGCGTACCACGCCGCTGTCGGATGTGAAGAAGAAATCGGAAGGCATGTCGATTTTTATCGTCGATCTGCGTGAAGCGATCGGACACGGCATGACGGTGCAGCCGATTCTGAACATGGTCAATCACGAGACCAACGAACTGTTCTTCGATAACCTTGAAATCCCCGCCGAGAATCTGATCGGCGAAGAAGGGCAGGGCTTCAAGTACATCCTCGACGGCCTGAATGCGGAGCGCACGCTGATTGCCGCCGAATGTATCGGCGACGGCTACTGGTTCGTCGACAAGGTCACCGAATACGCGAAAGAGCGCATCGTGTTCGGCCGTCCGATCGGCCAGAACCAGGGCGTGCAGTTTCCGATCGCGCGCTCGTTCATCAATGTCGAGGCGGCCAGCCTGATGCGCTTCGAGGCGGCGCGCCGTTTCGACGCGCATGAACCGTGTGGCGCCCAGGCGAACATGGCAAAGCTGCTCGCCGCCGATGCTTCGTGGGAAGCGGCCAACGCGTGTCTGCAATTTCACGGCGGCTTCGGCTTTGCGTGCGAGTACGACGTCGAGCGCAAATTCCGCGAAACGCGTCTTTACCAGGTCGCGCCGATTTCCACCAACCTGATTCTTTCGTACGTGGCCGAGCATATTCTCGGGCTGCCGCGTTCATTCTGACTTTCGGGCGCAAACACCATGAGACCACTCGACGGAATCAAAGTCGTCACGCTCGAACATGCGATCGCCGCGCCGTTCTGTACGCGCCAACTGGCGGATCTCGGCGCGCGGGTGATCAAGATCGAGCGACCCGGCGTCGGCGACTTTGCGCGCGGCTACGACGAGCGCGTGCATGGACTGTCGTCGCATTTCGTCTGGACCAATCGTTCGAAGGAAAGTCTTGCGCTCGATCTGAAGCAGCCCGCCGCGACGGAGATTCTCGACGCTTTGGTCGCCGACGCGGACGTGCTGGTGCAGAATCTCGCGCCCGGCGCCGCGGACCGGCTCGGTCTCGGTTACGACACGCTGAGCACGAAGTATCCGAAGCTGATCGTCTGCGATATTTCCGGCTATGGTTCCGACGGCCCGTACCGCGACAAGAAAGCCTACGACCTGCTGATCCAGAGCGAATCCGGTTTTCTGTCGATCACCGGGTCGCCGGGCGAGCCGGCCAAAGCGGGATGCTCGATTGCCGATATCGCGGCGGGCATGTACGCGTATTCGAACATTCTGAGCGCGCTGCTCTTGCGCGGTCGCACGGGACGCGGTTGCCGCATCGACGTGTCGATGCTGGAAAGCATGGTCGAGTGGATGGGTTATCCGCTCTATTACGCAATCGACGGTCAACCGCCGCCCGCGCTCTCCGGTGCGGCGCACGCCACGATCTATCCGTACGGACCGTTCCCCGCCGGCGACGGCAAGACGGTGATGCTCGGTCTGCAAAACGAACGCGAATGGAAGCTCTTCTGCGAGCGCGTGCTGGTGCAGCCGGAACTCGCCACGGACGAGCGCTTCAACTCGAACTCGAAACGCACGTCCGCGCGTGACGCCTTGCGCGAGGTGATCGTCGCGGCCTTTGCGAAACTGAGCGTGGCGCAGGTCATCGAACGGCTCGATGACGCCGGCATCGCCAACGCGCAGATGAACACGCTCGGCGACGTATGGGCGCATCCGCAGTTGAAGGCGCGCGAGCGCTGGCATGAAGTCGGCACGGCGGCGGGCGTGGTGCCCGCCTTGTTGCCGCCAGGTTTGCCGGCGGACTTCGAGCCGCGCATGGACCCGGTTCCCGCGCTCGGCGAGCATACCGACGCGATCCTGCGCGAACTCGGTTACGACAGCGCGCGTATCGACGCGCTGCGAGCCGCCGGCACGATCTGAATGTCTGCTGTGCCGGCGCGCGAACGATGCCACGCCGGCGACCTGAACGAATACGACGCGACCTCATCATGAACGACCATCCCAGTCTGACGCTTGCCACCTTCGCCGCTCAACTCGACTTCGACAGCATCCCGCACGCAGTGGTCGAGCGCACCGTCAACCTCTACGTCGACTGGCTCGGTTCGGCGTTGGCCGGCAAAGGCGCGCGGCCGGTCGAGACGATCGCGCGGTTCGCCCGCCAGGCCGGCGGCGCGTCGAACGACGGCACGAGCGAAGTGTTGATCGACCGCAGCCGCACCACGCCGTATTTCGCGGCGATGATCAACGGCGCGGCGTCGCACTTCGCCGAACAGGACGACGTGCACAACGGCTCGGTGTTTCATCCCGCGACGGTCGTGTTTCCGGTGGCGCTCGCGCTGGCGCAAGCGCATCGCAAGTCGGGCCGCGATTTGATCGCGGCGGCGGTCGCGGGCTACGAAGTCGGCATCCGCATCGGCGAGTTTCTGGGTCGCTCGCACTACAAGGTGTTCCATACCACCGGCACTGCCGGCACGCTGGCGGCGGCCGCCACGGCGGGACGGCTGCTCGGTTTGTCGGCGGTGCAGATGCTCGACGCGTTCGGCTCGGCGGGCACGCAGGCAAGCGGCCTGTGGGAGTTTCTGCGCGACGCCGCCGACTCGAAGCAACTGCACACGGCCATGGCCGCGGCCAACGGACTGATGGCCGCGCAACTCGCGGCCGACGGCTTCAAGGGCGCGACGCGCATTCTCGAAGGCGCGCAAGGCATGGCGGCGGGCATGTCGAGCGACGCGGATCCGGCGCGCCTCGTCGACCGCCTGGGCAGCCGGTGGGCGACGGCGGAGACATCGTTTAAATATCACGCGGCGTGCCGTCATACACATCCCGCCGCCGACGCGTTGCTCGCCGTGGTGCAGGAACACCGTCTCGCACCGCGTGATATCGCGAAGGTCGTGGCGCACGTCCATCAAGGCGCGATCGACGTGCTCGGCGCGGTCGTCACGCCGCGCACGGTGCACCAGGCGAAGTTCAACATGGGCACGGTGCTGGGACTCGTCGCGCATCACGGTTATGCGGGCGTGACCGAATTCGAGCAGGGTTTCGACGCGGACGCGATCGCCGCCTTCCGCGACAACGTCGAGATGGCCTTCGACGCCGAAGTCGATGCCGCCTATCCCGCGCGCTGGATCGGCAAGGTGACGGTCACGACCACTGACGGCCGCACGTTCACGGGCCGCGTCGACGAACCGAAAGGCGACCCAGGCAATACGCTGTCACGCGATGAGATCGCCACCAAACTACATCGACTGGCGGCGTTTGCGGGCGCGGCCACCGAAGGCGAGGCCGCGCGATTGCTCGGCAACGCGTGGCAAATCGCGGGGCAAACGCAGGTCGGGTCGGTCTTCGAAGCAGAGTCCAACGCGACGGTGGCCGCATGAGCGTCGCGCTGCCGCGTTCCTATCTGTTCGTGCCGGGCAATCGCCCTGAGCGCTTCGAAAAAGCGCACGTGGCCGGCGCGGACGCGGTGATTCTCGATCTCGAAGATGCCGTGCAGCCCGATGAAAAGCCGGCGGCGCGCGCGGCAGTGCTGGCCGCTGTATCGGGCGATGCATCGCGGCCTGCATGGGTGCGCATCAACGGCTCGGACACGTCGTGGTTCGACGAGGATGTCGCCGCGCTCGCCGGGCAACCGGGGGTCGCCGGGATCGTGTTGCCTAAAGCGGAGACGCGTGAACAGATCGACGTAGTGCTGGCGACGGCGCATTCCACACTGAGCGTGTTGCCGATCGTCGAAACGGCGCGCGGATTTGCGAGCCTCGCGGTGTTGTGCGCCGCGCCGCGCGTGCAGCGCATCGTGTTCGGTACACTGGATTTTCAGATCGATCTCGGTATCGACGGCGACGGCGAGGAACTGCATCTGTTCCGCTCGCAGATCGTGCTGGCCTCGCGGCTTGCCGGGATCGGCGCGCCGGTGGACGGCGTATCGACCACCATCAGCGACGCCGACAGTATCGAAGCCGACGCTCGCCGCGGGCGCCGCTTCGGCTTCGGCGGCAAGCTGTGCATTCATCCGAAGCAGATCGATGCGGTGCATCGCGCCTATGCGTGGAGCGAAGCGGACAAGGCATGGGCGCAACGTGTGCTGGCCGCGGTGGAAACAAGTCACGGCGCGGCGGTGGCGGTGGACGGCAAGATGGTCGATATGCCGGTGATTCTGAAGGCGCGAAGGATCCTGGCGGGCGCATAGGCCGAGGCCAGCGAATCGCCGATGCATAGGCGCGGCCTGGCCATTAACCGCGACGAAACATCGGCTTCCAATAATGCCAATTCCCTGAAGAAGCGGCGTGACGCAATCTTGACGTCACGCGGAGGGGCGCACTCGCGCCGCGTTACCCAAGACCATGCATAGAGCCGTCGCCATATAAAGACAGCCATGCATAACTGTTTTGCGTGCGCGGTCCAGCCGCGCACGGACCACGAGGAGACACAATTTGGCAACCGTCAATTCCGGCGCGCGGCTCGACCGCCTGCCTATCACCCGTTTCCACTGGAATATTCTCGGCCTGATCGGCGCGGGCGCTTTCCTCGACGCATTCGATATCTATCTGGCCAACGGCGCGTTAGCCGCGATGGTCAAGAGCGGCTTCACCGATCTAAGTCTCGGTTCGTTTTTCATCTCGGCGACCTTCATGGGCATGATGATCGGCGCCGGTCTGTCCGGTTATCTCGGCGACCGGTTCGGCCGGCGTTATTCGTATCAGGCGAACCTGGCGATTTTCGGCCTCGCGTCGATTGCCGCATGTTTTGCGCCGAATATCTACTGGCTGATTCTGCTGCGTTTCATCATGGGCGTGGGGCTCGGCGCGGAGCTGGTGGTGGCGGCCGGGACGTTGTGCGAATTCGTGCCGCCGGCCACGCGCGGACGCTGGACTTCGCTGCTCGCGTTGATCATCAATTCCGGCCTGCTCGGCGCGACGGCGATCGGCTATTGGGTGATCCCGCATCTGGGCTGGCGCTACATGTTTGCGATTGCCGGGATCGGTGCGCTCGTCGTGTGGTTTCTGCGGCATCGGATGCCGGAATCGCCGCGCTGGCTGGAGACGGTCGGACGGCTCGACGAGGCCGAGGCGACGGTGTCGGCGATCGAGCGGCAAGTCGAAGCGCGTGTCGGCAAGTTGCCGCCGGTGGCGCGCGTGATGAGTCATGAGGTGCCAGCCGCGCCGTTCTCGGCGCTGTTCGCGCGCGGCATGATCGGCCGCACGCTGGTGGCGGCGCTGACCTGCATGGCGATCAACATGTCGCTGTATGGGTTCGTCGCGTGGTTGCCGACGTTCTTCGTCAAGGAAGGGCTGACGATCGTGCAGTCGCTGGGATTCGTGCTGTTGATGTCGTTCGGCGCGCCGGCCGGCGCGGTGGTCGGGTATCTGGTCACGGATCGGATTGGCCGGCGCAACGGCATCGTGCTGTTCTCGCTCGTGACGATCGCGCTCGGCTTCGTGTACGTGCAGATGCGGACGCCGGCGGCGATTTCCGTGGTTGGGTTCGCGCTGGTGACGGCGATCTATACGGTCTGCACGCTGGGACTGTTCGGCTACATCCCGGAGTTGTTTCCGACTGCGCATCGGCTGCGGGGAACGGGTGTCGCCGGCACATGCGGACGCGCCGCGTCCATGTCCACGCCTTATGTGGCGCTGTTGTTGTACACGCACTTCGGCGTGACCGGCGTGCTGACTATGGTCGGCGGGGTGCTGCTGTTGCTGAGCGTGGCGATCCTCGCGCTGCGGATCGAGACGAGTCAGCAGACGCTCGAGGACATCTCGCCCGATGCCGATCTGACGCCAGCGGGAGAGTTGTTCGAGAAGTCGGTATAGGCGATTGAGCGCATGAGCGCGGTCCGTCGATTCGCTCTTTCAGACGCGATCGCGCTCCAAAGGAACCGCACCTCGATGCCGCACCACTGCGCTCGCGGACCAGCGCGTGCCCCGCTTTTGTGCGCGCTTCTGGCTGGCGCGTGTATCGACGACGCTTGCGCCGCGGACGTAAAGCGTTCAGCAGACGGCCGGTGCCGCCGCATCGCTTTCGCATTCGGCCAGCAACGAAAGCAGCTTGTCCAGTGCGAACGGTTTCCTGAGAAAGCCTTTGACGGGTAAGGCAGGCGCTTCGCCGCTGCCGCTCGTCAGAATGACGGGTACGGACGCCAGTTCACTGCGGGCCTGCATCGATTCGATCAGTTCGGCGCCGTCCATGTTGGGCATACGCCAGTCACACACCACGGCGCTCACGCGCGTGCGTTGCAGTCGTTCAAAAGCTTCGGCGCCGTCCGCCGCCGTGGCGACCGTGTAACCGCGGCCGACCAGCACGGCGCGCAGCGCGGACAATGCCTCGGGTTGGTCGTCGACCAGTAATACGCGACTCATATTGCTTATGCCTGAAATATTCGGTTGGACTGGGCCTCGGGTATTCGTGGCGCCGGCCGTGACAGGGACGTGGGCTAAATTGCCATGGGTTGTCGTACTGTCGAGCCGCAAGTTAAAGCAAGTGCTATGCCTGACACTGTGTGGCGGCGCGTAAACGCGTCTTGCGGGGCGTCAGATGCGCCGCCCAGAATCCGTGCAACGCAGCGCGGAGGGGGCGGGAGAGCGCATTGCAGGGAATCGATAAGTTCGCGCGCGCCGATCCGGGCATGAAGGTCGGAGCGCGAGCGGTAAGCGGTTCAACGCTTACCTGTATCGCTGCGTCTAATGCATGAAGTTGCGGGCGAGACCGGCGGCTCTGCCGAAACGGTTTAGCGCTTCCTTCACGCCCGGTTAAGATTGGCCTTTGTCTTGCGAGCGCCCAGCGGCGCTTCAACCCAGGCCTTCATCATGCATTTCGATTTCGTGGACTTGCGCTTGCTCCTCAATATCGCCGACACGCAGAACCTGGCGCGCGCGGCGGAGCGCTCGCATCTGTCGGCGCCCGCGGCAAGCAACCGGGTCAAGAATCTCGAGGAACAACTGGGTTTCAAGCTGCTCTATCGCACCAGCCAGGGCGTGACGCTGACGCCCGCGGGCGAAGCCTTCGTGCATCACGCGCGGCTCGTGCTCGAACGGGTCGAGCATCTGGCCGGCGACATGCAGGAGTACGGCGAAGGCATCAAGGGACACGTGCGCATCTGGGCCAACACCACCGCGATCAGCGAGTTCATGCCGGCCGTGCTGAGTCATTTTTTGCGCGATCATCCGGACGTCAACATCGATCTGCGCGAAGTGTTGAGCGGCGAAATCGTCAAAGGCGTGGCGGACAGCGCGACGGATATCGGCATCGTCGCGGGCAATGTGCATGCGGAGCATCTGGAAATGCTGCCGTATCGCGACGACCGGCTGGTGCTGGTCACGTCACGCGATCATCCTTTGGCACGTCTGGCGTCGGTCGACTTTGCGCAAGTGCTCACGGCCAATTTCGTGAGCTTGCCGACGTCGAGCGCGATTCACGCGTTCATCACCAGTGCCGCCGATGCGCTTGGCGCGCGGCTGAAACTGCGCATTCAGGTCGGCAATTTCGAAGCCGCTTGCCGGATGATCGAAGCGGGCGTGGGCATCGGCATCGTGCCGGAATCGGTCGCGCTGCGGCACAAAAAGACGATGCAGATCGCCACGGTCGGACTGAACGACCCGTGGGCGGAGCGCAAGCTCAAGATCTGCGTGCGCAGCCTCAAGGACCTGCCGCCGTTCGCGCGTGTGCTCGTCGACAGGCTGATGGCGGGCATTTGAGGCCGGCGTCCGTTGACGTTCACTCCTGCGCGTTGTCGGCCCGGTTGCGCCAAGGCGCCGCCAGCGCGGCCCGTGCGAACGCGTCGAAGTCAGAGGCCTCGTATTTCCAATAAGAAACGAGCGCGGCAGGGCTGGCGTGCTGGCGCGCGGTTCGTGCCGGCGCCGGCAACGTACGGCGCGTTGGGCTCGACGTGCTAGCCAGTCCATGCAGAGCAAGCCTTCCCGAGCGTTCCACCGGCCGGCTCCGGGCAAATACCCTTGCCGCCGCAAAAACCCGCGTGTATAGTTTCCGAACTTACTCTTGTTTCGCATCGGAAATTAAAGGGATTCTCATGGACGCTTCCACCATCCTCGCCGACCTCGGCATCGCCCACGCGGCGCAAGCCGGCGACATCGCGGTTCACTCGCCCATCACCGGTGACCTCATTGGCCGCGTGGCCAGCAATACGGTGGCGGAAGTCGACACGGCCCTCGCCCGGGCGAAAGAGGCGTACACCGCCTGGCGCAACGTCCCCGCGCCGCGGCGCGGCGAACTGGTGCGTTTGCTCGGCAATCGTCTGCGCGAGAAAAAGCAGGCGCTCGGCAGCATCATCACGCTCGAGACCGGCAAGATTCTTCAGGAAGGCTTGGGCGAAGTGCAGGAAATGATCGACATCTGCGATTTCGCGGTCGGTCTGTCGCGTCAGTTGTACGGTCTGACGATCGCCTCGGAGCGTCCGGGGCATCGCATGGCGGAGACGTGGCATCCCATGGGCACCTGCGTCGTGATCTCGGCATTCAATTTTCCGGCCGCGGTGTGGTCGTGGAATGCGGCGCTCGCGCTGGTCTGCGGCAATGCGGTGATCTGGAAGCCGTCGGAAAAGACGCCGCTCACCGCGCTCGCCGTCAATCAGATTCTCAGCGAAGCGCTGCAAGAGTTCGGCGACGCGCCGGCCGGCCTCACCGCCTTGATCAACGGCGGCCGCGACGTGGGCGCGAAGCTGGTGGCCGATCCGCGCGCGTCGATCGTCAGCGCGACGGGCAGCACGGAAATGGGCCGCACGGTCGGCGTGGAAGTGGCGAAGCGCTTCGGCCGCTCGCTGCTCGAACTCGGCGGCAACAACGCGGGCATCGTCACGCAAACCGCGGATCACGAACTCGCCATGCGCGGCATTCTGTTTTCGGCAGTGGGCACGGCGGGCCAGCGTTGCACGTCGCTGCGCCGTCTGTTCGTGCATGAGAGCGTGTACGACAAAACCATCGAGCGTCTGAAGCAGTTGTACAGCAAGGTGCCGATCGGCAATCCGCTCGAAAAGGGCACACTGATGGGTCCGCTGATCGACAAGCAATCGTATGGCCGCATGCAGGAAGCACTGCAACAGGCCACGGCCGAAGGCGGCAAAGTGTTCGGCGGCGAACGCGTCGACGTGAAGGGCTATGAAAACGGCTACTACGTGCGTCCGGCGATCGTCGAAATGCCGTCGCAAACGTCGGTGGTGCTGAAGGAAACCTTCGCGCCGATTCTGTACGTGTTGCGCTACACCGATTTCGCCGACGCAGTCGAGGCGAACAACGCGGCGGTGCACGGTCTGTCGTCATGCGTGTTCACGACCGATCTGCGCGAAGCGGAGCGCTTCCTGTCCGACTCGGGCAGCGACTGCGGCATCGCGAACGTCAACATCGGACCGAGCGGCGCGGAAATCGGCGGCGCGTTCGGCGGCGAGAAGGAAACCGGCGGCGGCCGCGAGTCGGGTTCGGATGCGTGGAAGGCCTATATGCGCCGTGCCACCAACACGGTGAACTACTCGTCGGCGCTGCCGCTCGCGCAGGGTATCGACTTCAATATCGGCTGATACCGTTCGCTTGACCGGCCAAAAAGCAGCGGCGCATTCTTGCGCCGCTGCGGCTTTACACAACCTTCTTCAGCAATCCGTTTGCGCCGCCGGCGTTTGCGAGCGGCCACGCTACTCGTGGAGTAAGACGTGAGTTCCAAAGTCGTGATCGTCGGCGGTGGGGTGATCGGCAGCTCGATTGCGTATTTCTTGCGGCTGTCCGATCCGACAGTCCGCGTCACGGTGATCGAACGCGATCCGACTTATGCGCGCTCGTCGTCGGCATTGTCGGCGGCGTCGATCCGTCAGCAATTCTCCACACCGCTGTCCATTCAGATGTCGTTGTTCGGCATCGAGTTTCTGCGCTCGATCGGCGAACGGCTCGAGGTCGACGGCGCCAAGCCGTCGATCGATCTGCACGAAGGCGGCTATCTATTCCTCGCGACGCCCGCCGGCGAGACGACGCTGCGCGAGAACCACGCGCTGCAAACGAGTCTCGGCGCCGATATCAGTCTGCTCGACAGCCACGCGTTGCAAGCGCGCTTTCCCTGGCTCAACACGGAAGACCTCGTGGCTGGCGCATACGGTGAAAGTGGTGAGGGCTGGTTCGACGGCTACGGACTCGTGCAGGCGCTGCGCAAGAAGGCGCAGTCACTTGGTGCGCGCTACGTCGCCGCTGATGTCGCCGCCATCCATCGCGATGGCAAACGCGTCACGCAAGTGCAGACCGCGAACGGCGAGACCTATGCTTGCGACGTGGTGGTCAATGCCGCCGGCGCGTGGTCGCGCAAAGTCGCGCAAATGGTCGGCATCGACATCCCCGTCTACGCGCGGCGCCGCAGTATTTTCAACGTCACGTCGCCGGGGCAGCTCGAACGGTGTCCGTTGCTGATCGATCCGAGCGGCGTGTATTTCCGTCCTGAAGGCAAATCGTTTATCTGCGGCACGTCGCCGTCAGCGGATAACGACCCTGACGATCTGCCACTCGACGAGGTCGATCATGCTCTCTTCGACGACGTGATCTGGCCGACGCTCGCGCATCGTGTGCCGCAATTCGAGGCGCTGCGTGTGCAGAACTGCTGGTCCGGCTATTACGAATACAACGTGCTGGATCAGAACGCGATCATCGGCTATCACCCGGATGTCGATAATTGCATTTTCGCCAACGGTTTTAGCGGACACGGTTTGCAGCAAGGCCCGGCAACGGGGCGCGGCATCAGCGAACTGATTCTGCATGGCCGCTACACCACACTCGATCTGGATTCGTTGAGCTTCACGCGCGTGCTTGAAAACCGGCCCATCGTGGAGAAGAACGTGGTGTAGCCGCGCGCGCCGGGGTGATGCGGAAAACGCAATACGTAGTGCGTAGATATCGTTTGCCGCCCATCCTGACGACGGCCACAATCGACGCCGATCTTCCCTCTCGAAACAAGCGGCCCGTCACCATGTTCACGTTCAATCCCGCATTCGAAGCGCCGACCGGTTCGCCGATCCGCGAGCTTTTCAAGTATCTGGCGCAACCCGGCATGATCTCGTTTGCCGGCGGTTATCCCGCGAGCGATCTGTTCGATTGTGAAGGGCTTGACGCCGCTGCGGCACGCGCGTCGCAACACACCACGCTCTGCCTGCAATACGGTCCCACCGACGGCCTCCTCGTTCTCAAGGAACAACTCGCGCAGCTGATGGCGCGCCGTGGCGTGTCGTGCACGCCGCAGGAATTGCTGGTGACGACCGGTTCGCAGCAAGGCTTCGATCTGCTGCTGCGCGTGATGGTCGCGCCCGGCGACGTCGTGCTGGTCGAGCAGCCGGCTTATCCCGCGACCTTGCAAGCGCTCAAGCTGCAAGAGGCCGACGTCGTTACCATTCCCGTCGATCAGGACGGGCTCGATGTCGACGCGCTCGCCGCGCTGCTCAAGGCTGGCACACTGCGCCGCGCACCGAAGCTGTTGTACACGGTGCCCACGTTCGCCAATCCGACCGGCGCGACCCTTTCGCTTGAACGCCGCACGGCTTTGCTGAAACTGGCGGCACGTCACCGCTTTCTGATCGTCGAGGATGATCCCTACGGCGATCTGCGCTTTAGCGGCACAGCGTTGCCTTCGCTGCTCGCCCTGAGCGAGCAGGTGCCAGGTTCACGCGATTGGGTCGTGCATTTTTCCAGTCTGTCGAAGATCGTCGCGCCGGGTTTGCGTGTCGGCTGGATGCTCGCGCACGCGGAGATTCTTCGGCGCTGCGTCGTCGCCAAACAGACCGTCGATCTGTGCAGTTCGCCGTGGACCCAGGCGATCGCCGCGGAGTACCTCGCGAGCGGTGCGCTGGAGCGTCATTTGCCGCGCATCGTCGACGCCTACGCCGTGAAATGCCGCACGCTGTGCGATGCGCTCGACGCGCAACTGGCGGAACAGATCGCGTTTCATCGTCCTGCGGGCGGCATGTTCGTGTGGACGCGATTGAAGGCCGGTCAGAATGCGTCCGATTATCTGCGCGCTTGTATCGAGCGTAATGTCATGTTTGTGCCGGGCGTCGCGTTCTATAAAGACAATATCGATTCGTCGGCATTGCGCTTGTCATTTGCCGCGCCCGGTGTGGCCGATATCGAAACCGGCGTGCGGAGAATGAAGCTGGCGCTCGAGAATTTTTGACGACGGCTAAGGCAGTACTCCCGTAAAGTAGTAATCACGATGCTTGAAATAAACCCGGCGAGCACACAGCGTGCAGCCGGGTTTTTTTACGCGCGCGCTAAATTAAGCGGATTTAGCATAAAGGCTCCGAACGAGTAATGCCATGTATGCCGATGGGCCCTATGCGCAAAGCGTCGGGCCATGTGTCGCGTGTTCCTGCCTATAAGCGCCGCACTGGCTTGCGCCGGTTTAACGAACCGAATCGGCGCATCCAACAAACACGTTTCCTAATGGCTTAATCAGGCACATGTCCGATTTTTGTCAAACTCATCAAGCAAGTCCGACTGTTAAATAGGAAGCGTCGCTGGTTTCCGGTTAAAAATATCGGTTATCATCGCTGCCTTCGGAGATTGATCCCGCTGGCTTAATCCACCAGGCTCCGCGTTAATACCGTCGCATCGAACCAGAAGAAATCAGATGAAGATGTCGCGCAAAAAGATTGCAATCCTGGTAGTCGGTCTTCTGATCGTGGCCGGCGTGATCATTCAGGCGGTGTGGCGTCCATTTGCGCATCGCAAAGTTGCCGAGAATAGCGAAGTCGTCCTCGATATTCATCACCCTGACGCGGTGATCGACAGCGAAGCGCTCTCGCGTTTGCCGCGCGACATTCTGCGCGTGCCGCTATTGCACGACGTGCTGACGCAAGACTTCGTCGACTACTACGAATCGAGCAATACGCGGCTGTCCGCCGAAGGCGCGCTGCGGCGTCTCGCGTTCGAACATCAACTCGACTGGCGCGACGAACTGATCCGCCGTGTCTTCGACGAACCCGCGCACGTGCTGCTGTGGCGCTCGCCCGACGGCCGCCTCGGCTACTGGGTGATGTCGATGCATCGCAACGGCTTCGCCAAGCTGCTGCAAGGCGTGGGCAACCTCGCCACGAGCGATGCGCAACTGAGCCAGGTGGCGAAGCTCTCCGGCGACGTGCCGGTCTATGCATTGAAACTCGCAGTCGGCCGCACGCTGCTGTTCGCCACCAAAGAGGACCGCCTGGTGGTGCTGTCCGCACCCGGTGTATTGCTCGACGGCAAGGGCGGTTTGCTGAGCGAGCGTGCCGACGCCGTGTCCGAGATGCTTTCGTCGGGCCGTGACGACGCCGCGCATGCCTATCGGCTCGACGCGTCCGGCGACGCGCCGAAGGGCCATCGGCTGGTGGTGTCGGCGAATTACCTGTCGTTTGGTTATCAGGCGTTTTTCTCCGGTATCGACGCGCTGCGCTTCGACTTCTCGCCGAACGGCAACGCCGCGGCGAACTGGCAAACCTCGGCGCTGATCGAGCCAGGCAAGTTGCCGCAGCAATGGAACGGCGCCGACCTGTGGCGCGCTTTGCCAGCCAATGCGGCGGCCTGTACAAGCTTGCCGGCGGACTGGAAAGAGGCCTCGGGTCTGTTGGGCAAGGTGACCGACGGCGGCGCGGACAACGCCGCCGCGATCGGCGACCAGCTCACCGGTCCCGCGGCGGTGTGCTGGTATGCGAAGTCCACGCTGGTCGCGCCGGTGTTCGTCGCGCGCGTGAAGCAGCAGGACGCGGCCGGCATCGCCGCATTGAAGACCGCGCTCGGCAAGACTTTCGGCAACGTGATCGGCGCCTATGAAGCGAAGGCGGCCAAAGCCGACGGCGCCGAATCGGGCTATCGCCGCTTGCCGGTCACCATGCGTGACCAAGGCGCGGATGTCACCGTGTGGCAGCGTCCGGTTAGCGCGCGTTCGGGCACGGCGGTGAGCAGCAAGGCGTCGTTCGCGTCGCAGTTGTCGGCGGAACGCTATTTCCCGATCACGCTCGCGCTCGCGCACGGCTATCTGATTTTCTCGCCGGACGGCCGGCTCGTCGACGATACGCTCGCGGTGCTCGACAAGCGCTATCCGGCGCTCGCCGATACGCTCGCGCCGCAACGTCTGCCGCGAACGATTCTGACGCTCACGCCGTCGTCGGCTGCCGCGCTGATCGAACGCGAGGCGGGCGCGGCGTTGCCGGCGGATCAGGAAGCGGTGTTCCGCAACGCATCGCGCACGCACCTGGTGCCGAAGCTGCACGCGCTCGCTCATTACCCGCCGGTTTCGCTGACGCTGCCGCAGGACCTGCCGGGCTCGACGGGCTGGGTGCCGGTGGAGTGGTGGTTCGATCGCGCGAAGGCCGATGCCGGTGCGAATACCGCCGCTGCCGATACGCCCGCGGATCAGCCCGGCACTGAGGGCGACTGAGTGCGCCGCCTTCGCGTCTCCTCGCGCCGCGCATGGCTCGCGCGCATGGCTTCACTATGCGCGCTGGCAAGCCTCGCGCCTTACGCACACGCGCTCACCACCACCGCCGCATCCCCTGACCCCGACGCACTCTCACCGCAACAATCCGCGGCGTTTCGCGCGTGGTTCGCGCGCATCGTCGACCAGCAGATGCGGCGCGGACCGACCCCGCGCTGGACGCAACGCGATTGCGCGGGTCTCGTGCGCTTCGCCGTCGGGGAAACGCTCAGGCCGCACGACACCAAATGGCTGCGCGCCAACGGCATGACCAGTCTCGCCGATACCAGCAGCATGCCGCCCGAGCTGCAACTGTCCGCGCCGCAGCGCACGATCGCCAACCGCTGGACCCAGCTCGACGGTTCCACCGGCGCGTACGCATCGGCGATCGCACTGATTCAACGCAATAGCCGTTTTGTTTCGAAGGACGTGAACCAGGCGTTGCCCGGTGATCTGCTTTTCTTCGACCAGGGCGACGACCAGCATCTGATGATCTGGCTGGATCGCTACATCGCTTATCACACAGGCACCGTCACGCCGACCGATACCGGTCTGCGCGCCGTCGCCGTTTCCGACCTGATGCAATGGAAAGATTCCCGCTGGCAGCCGCTCGACGGCAATCCGAATTTCGTCGGCGTGTTTCGTTTGGACTTTTTGACACCATGACCCGAATGATTTCCGTCACGCCATCGAGTGCTTGGTTGGGCAATGCGCGCCGTCGCGCGGCATGCACGTTCGCCGCATTGCTCCCGGTCTTGCTCGCGGCCATGATGCTCGCCATCGCACCGGCCGCCCATGCCGACGACGACGCCGCGAGCGCCGCCGCCGCCGATGCCAACATCGCCGGAAATCCGACGCTGCAGACAGCGCCGTCGAGCAATTTCAGTTCACAGAAGGTCGACGGTCAGCCGTTCTTCCTGCTTTCGGACGCGAGCTTCGGCAGCGATCAACTGGCGCAGGTGCGGCTCGAAGCGCCCGGCCGCGATTTCAAGGACGCGTTGCAGGCTTTTGGCGGCGCGGACATCGTCGTGTATCGCGTGCCGAAGCCGCTGGACTTTCTGAAGGCGCAAAAGAATCTGCATCGGTTGAATGTCGCGCCGAACTATCAGGGCGAAGGGCTGGCGAACACGCTCGCGTATCTGTGGGACCGCTGGTTTACCGAAGCACGCCGCGCATGGCAGCGTGTGTTGTCGTTCGCGACCCGCAGCAAGGCGACCGAAGCGGCGCCGCAATTCAAACTCGGCGAGCAGACCGGCAAGCCGACGCAATTCGAGCCGAACTCGCAATTCGCGCCGCTCAAAGGCTACGACATGGTCGCGCGTTTCCGCTATCCGATCTGGGATGCGAAAGTGATCGAACCGCCCAAGGGCGTGAACCTCGCGGGCAGCAGCAGCAACTTTATCGAAGCCAGTTCGGGCAACGTGATGATTCCGGTCGGCAAGCTGCCGCCGGGGCTGTATATCGTCGAGGCGGTGATCGGCAACTATCGCGCGCACACGCTGTTGTTCGTGTCGGACACGGTGGCGGTGGTGAAAGCGGCATCGAGCGGCATGCTGGTGTGGACCACGCGGCGCGATAACGGCAAGCCCGTGGCCAATACGGAAGTGAACTGGACCGACGGCGTGGGCGTCCTGCAAAGCGGCACGACCGGCAACGACGGCGCGCTGGTGCTGCAACACGTGAGCCCCGAGCGCAGCTATGTGCTCGGCACCGATCCGCAAGGCGGCGTGTTCGTCTCCGAGAATTTCTACTACGACAGCGAGATCTACAACACGAAGATCTATGCAGTGACCGACCGGCCCATGTACCGGCCGGGTGATCCGGTGCATGTGAAGTTCATCGGCCGCACGTTCCAGAACGCGACGCAATCGTCGGCGCCGGCAGAGGCCGATATCAAGCTCGACGTGCTCGATCCGAACGGCGCGCCGGTGGCGACCAGCAGGGTGCATTTCGCGTCGGACACGGGCGCGGATACCGCGTTCACACTGCCCGCCGACGCCACCGCCGGCGGCTACACGCTGCGCTTCGACTACAACGGCGATGTATACGGCAGCGCATTTCGCGTCGCCGAATATGTGAAGCCGCACTTCGACGTGAACCTGTCGATGGACAAAGCCGACTACGCGACCGGCGAGACGCTGAAGGGCAAGATCCAGTTGCGCTATCCGGACGGCAAGCCGGTGCGCGACAGCAAGATCTCGGTCACGCTGCGCGCGCAGAAAGTGACGATCGTCGACGGCGAACTGCGTTACGCGGGTCTGTTCCCGGTCAAGCTCGAACAACAGGAACTGAAGACGGATAGCGACGGCAACGCGAGTCTCACGCTGCCGGCCGCGAAGGAGCCGAGCCGCTATGCGTTGACGCTGTTCGCGCAGGACGGCGCGGCGTACAAGGTGCGCGTGACGCGCGAAGTGCTGATTGCGCGCGGCGCGACGCCCTATCGTTTGACCACCGCCAAATCGTTCTCGCAACCGAAGGAAGCAGTCAGCTTCGATCTGCAGGCGCTCGGCGCGGTCGATCCGGCGTCGCATGCGCCGTCGAAATGGGAATGGACGCGCCTCGAATCGCAAACGCATGGCGAAGGCGCGTTGAAGGGCGCGAGCGCGGGCGGCAAGCTGTCATTCCCGGTGACGTTCGACGAACCGGGCTCCTACATGTTGTCGGTCAAGGACGACCTGGGCAACCTGCTCGCCGCGTCCAGCCACTGGGTCGTGGGCGATGGCCTGAAAGCGATTCCGGGCAGCGTCGAGATCGTGTTCGATCGCGACAAGTACAAGATCGGCGATACCGCCGAAGCCCTGATCACCTTCCCGATGCCGGTGGACGACGCGTTGCTCACGCTCGAACGCGACAACGTCGAGCGTCGCGCGCTGCTCACGGCGGGCGGCGACTGGCTGCAATTGCAGCGTGTGGCGCCGTCGCAATGGAAAGCGCGCATCAAGGTGGGCGAAGACTTTGCGCCGAACATGACGTTCTCGGTGCTGTACGTGCACGCCGGCGAATACGTGTTCCAGAACGCAGGCATTGTGGTCGCGCAGCCGCAGATCGAACTGAACGTGAAGAGCGACAAGCCGGTGTACGGTCCGGGCGACACGGTCACGCTGAATTTCGGCAGCACGTTGAACGGTAAGCCGGAAGCGGCGAATCTGACGGTGAGCGTGGTCGATGAAATGGTCTACGTGTTGCAGCCGGAAATCGCGCCGAATATCGTCGACTTCTTCTATCACCCGCGCCGCAATAACGTGCGGACTTCGTCAAGCCTGTCGTTCATCACTTATGACCTTGCGCGCTCGCCGCTGAAGGGCGCACCGGGTGGACCGCAACGAGCGAACTACAACGAGCGCGGCGTGAAAGTGCTCGAACGGCCGCGCCGTGACGATCAGGACACGGCCGCGTGGGAAGGCAGTCTGAAAACCGACGCCAACGGCCATGCCACCATGACGTTCAAGATGCCGGATTCGCTGGCGCGCTGGCGCATCACGGTGCGCGCGGCGGCGCCGGACGGCATGGTCGGTCAACGCACCGCTTACGTGCGTTCGGACAAGGCGCTGTATCTGAAGTGGAGCGGACCGTCGCACTTCCGCGTCAACGATCAGCCGGCTATCGACATGATCGCCTTCAATCAGACCGACGCGGACATGGACGCGCAGTGGGTGGTCGAGGGCGGCGGGCTGTCGCTCAATCAGAAGGTCACGCTCAAGCGCGGCGCGAACTATCTGCGTCTGCCGAGCGGCGCGTTGAAAGATGGTGTGATCAATGCGACGCTGCGCAGCGCGGGCAAGGATGTCGATCGTCTGCAGACCACGCTTCATCTCGACGCGAGCGGGTGGCTCGATCTGCATCAGAACACGGTGGCGCTCGACGGCTCGAACAAGTCGCTCAATCTGCCGCAAGATGCGCAGGATGTCGGCGTGCGGTTCATCGGCAGCGCGCAAAGCCAGTTCATGCGCGTCGCCGACGATCTGATCAACTATCCGTACGGTTGCGCCGAGCAGACCTCGAGCCGTCTAATTCCGCTGGCGCTCGCGCATGATGCGATCGGCCACGGCCGTGGCTACGACGATAGCGCGAGTTCGACGCAAGGGCTCGAAGCGCTGCTGCGCAATCAACGGCAGCGTCTGGCGATGCTTGCGGGCGTCGGCGGCACGTTCGGCTGGTGGGGCGATACGACGGGCGGCAGCGCGCTGATCACGGCCTATGCGTATTACGCGGACTGGCTCGCGAGCCGCAGCCTCGGCATCAGCCTTCCCGCCGACAACTGGCAGCACGCGATGGACGTCTATCGCGACGCCGGGGCGAAAGAGCCGCTGCTGCATCGTGCGCTGGCTTTGTGGTTCATGCAGCAGATGGGCTTGCCGGTTGCGACGCCGGTGTCGGGCGTCGCCGCGGACCTGATGAGCGATGCGGCGGCCACGGCCAATGCGCCCGCGCGCAGCGGCACGTATGGCGCGTCGGACAGCATCGTGTTCGCGCAAGCCGATTCGCCGCGCGGCAAGCAGATGGCGACGCTGCTGATCGCCAGCATGGCGCGCAGCACGAGCGCGCAATTGCCGGATGGCTTCGACGCCGCGGCAAGCGCCGCGCGTACCGCGTTGAGCAACGATCCGGCGCCGCTCGTGCAAAGTCTGCTGGTCATGTCGGGCGGCGACGGCGGCGCGGCGGTCGATGCATCCGCCTTGCTCGCGAAGAGCAGCGCCGATTATCCGACGCTCGATCGCGCGTTGACGCTGCTGTGGTTGCGCAAGGCGCTAGGCGGCGATGTGCCGGCCGCGTCGTTGCCGTCGCTGCAAGGCGCGGGCTGGACACGCGCCGCGACGCCGACCGGCACGCCGCTCTACAAGTGGACCGGCGCGGGACTGCCGACCACGCTCGACGCAGGCACCTCGCGTACCGACGTCAACGCGCTGGTTTCGTTCCGCAGTCATACGAGCGAGGACAGCCGTCTTAACATCACCGTCGAGCGCCGTTTCTACAAGCTCGAACCGGTCGAGATCGCGGTCGATCCGAAGAAGGGAGCAGCAGGCGGCGAGAGCCAGCTGGGCCGCTCGGCATTCACCGCGCGTCTGGTGAAGCAGGGCGACGCGATCGACAGCAACGCGCTGTACGTCGACGAAGTCACGCTCACGCCGCGCTCCGGCAACGCGTACCACTACGGTCTGCTCGACGTGCCGCTGCCGCCGGGCGGCAATGTCGAGGCGACGAGCTGGGGCGTATCGATCGACGGTCTGCCGGGCGCGAAAGATGGTGCCAGCGGTCCGCAGCCATTCCAGCGCGTTGCGTCGTATGAGATGGGCGAGCTGGCGTATCACCAGCCCGTGCCATTGCTCGACCGGCCGGTCACGCTGCGGCAACTGGTGCGCTTCGCGTTGCCGGGCACGTTCGCGCTGCCGCCCGCGCGCTACTTCCGCATGTATCAGCCGGACGCGAAGGCGTTCGAAGGCGGCAAGAGCGATCGCGTGACGACGTTGCGCATTCAGTAAGCGAGACGAGACCGCCATGTTCCGCACGCTTCGGCCTCTACGCGATCGTCTGGCCGCCAGGCTGCGGATCGCGCTTGCCGTGGGCGTCGGGTTCGGTTGCTGTGTGTGCAACGGCACGCTCGCGTATGCGGCGACTTCATCTCAAACGGTGTCCGGTTCGCAGATGCTGCGCTTCGCCTGGCTGCGCGACGGCCAGAGCCAGCTTTGGCAAGCCGACGGCAGCGGTGCCGCGGTCGGCTTCTCGCCGCAGGGCGCGGGTGTCTTGCCCGCGACGCTGGAGACGCCGCTCGGCAGCGTATGGAAGCTGTTCGTCTACGGCTATCTGGTGGACCGCAACATCGCCACGCCGGACTACGCCTGCAACGGCGGCGATCCGGAAGAAGTGTATTGCTGCATGACGGGTGGTCACATCGACCGTGAACATGCGTTGGTGCGGTCATGCGGGCTCTTTTTCGAACCCGCGCGCCTGCAGCTCGATTCCGCCGACTGGCGCAAGTATTGGACGGCCGCTCACGCGCCCGCATGGCTGCGCGATCTGCATGCCATGACGCCCACGCGCCGCGTGCCGGTGACCGAACTGCTCGCCGCCTTGCAGGCGATGCCCGTCCGGCCGCGCGAAGCGGCGGCGAGCACGCTGGTGTCGGTGCTGACCAGCGGACGCGGTGAAGGCACGGTGTCGCTTTACGGCAGCGTGCTGCGCGCCAAGACGTGGACGATGCCGGACCCGGCGCGTCCGGGCGCTTCGATCGGCGGCGCGGCGGGCTGGCTCGCCGACGGCTCGCCGGTATGGTTGGGTGGTCCGGGCGGCAGCGCGCGCGTGCTGGCCGCCGCGGCGCCGCGCATCGCCCCACTGCTTACGCAGGTCACCGTGCCGGACGACGGCGCTTGCGTGCTGGTCGATTTCTTCAGCCGCTATCCGATTCGCGAAGTGCTCGGCGATAAAGGACCGGCCGCTGCGTCCGAGGGTCCGTTGCGCGGTGATTTCCGGGTCGGCTTCGTCAATGGCAATTGGGCGCGGGTGACGAGCCGCGGCGAGCTGCGACTCGATCGCGATGCGGCCGGCGCGCCGCAAGTGGTCGGCCGATTCGGCATGAACGACTATGTGGCCCGTGTGGTCGAGCGCGAAGGCGACACGAGCCAGGCGGAAGCGGCGAAGGCGTTGGCGGTCGCGGCGCGCACCTACGTCGTACAGCACGGCAACCACGATCACGGCTGTTTCCGTATCGACGACAGCAGCAGCACGCAGCGCGTCCTGCCACGCGCGCCGACGGCCGCCGCGCGCCATGTCGCTGATGTGACCGATGCGCTGGTGCTGACCGGTGTGCCGGTTCAGTATCACCACGACAAGGCCGCGCCGGGACAGATGAGCTGGCAGGCCGCGAAGGCCTCCGCGCAAACCGGTCTCACGTTCGACGCGATTCTCGCGCGCACCTGGCCGCAAGCGACGCTGACTTCGTTCCAGAGTCCGCTTTCGGGCGACTGCGTCGAGGTGGCCGGCGCGCAGGCATGGCTGCAACGCAACGTGCCGTTGTGGGCGCGGCGCATGGACGGCGCGGCGGGCTACGAAACGCCCGATCTGCCCGCGGTGTGCGCCGTGCGCGAAGGTCGGCCGTATGCGGATGCGCAGCGCAATCGCGTGTACGTGTATCGCTTGCAGACCGAAGAGGACCGTATCGCGTTGGCGCATGAATACATCCACCTCGCGTTCCAGCATCATCCGCGTGGGCTCGATGAGACGTTCGTCGAGCGCACCGCGCGCACGCTGATTCGTACCGAGAATCCGATCCAATGAATACCGTCTCGCGCTCGCCGATATCCTTGTTGCGCTGGTCGCCTTCGCGGCTCGCCATCCGTGTTCGCGCCGTCGTAACGCTGGCCGCGGTCGGGGCTGCGTTTGCGCTCTGCACTGCTGCGCCGAATGCCGAAGCCGCCGACGCCAACGGCGCGCTCGCCGATCTGACCGGCGCGTTCGGCGGTTGGCGTCACAGCGGGCTGACGAACGAGGGCGAGCATTTCGTCGCGGCTTATCCGCGGCCACCGGTCGATCGCGGCGCGCAGCGCTATCGCACGCTGATCGAGGGACGCCTGAAGCACATCGACAAACACGCGCGCAAGCCGCCGACGCTGGTCGTCAACGGCAACCCCGCACCGCTCTACACCGACGACGAAGGCTCGTTCGCGCGGCCCTGGGCGTTCGGCGCGGGTTCGAACAGCATCGAGCTGATTTCCGCCGACGGCAAACAGCACCAGCGCATGCAATTCTACGAAGCCGACCGTAGCAAGCCGCAGGCGAAGCTGCGCGCGATGGTCACGTGGGATGATCCGCATGCGCAGGTCGATCTGCATGTGATCACGCCGGGCGGCCTGCATGCCTTCTTCGCCAACCCGACGCTTGAAGACGGCAGCGGTTTCGACGTCGATTCGGTGGACGGCGCGGGGCCGGGGATCTTTTCTTCGGCGGCACCCGAGCATGGCACGTGGCTGTTCTTTCTGAATTACTGGGGCAATTTCGATTCGACCGGCTACAACTTCGACGCCGCCGCGCACGATCGCGACGTGATTACGGCGACGTTGACGCTGGTGTTCAACGAAAACACGCCGAACGAACGGCGTGAAACGATGGTCGTGCCGCTGCGCAAGATCGGCGACCTGATGCTCGTGAAAAGCGAGCGACTCTGACAGCGGGATGGAGCAGTGACGATGAAGGTCGAGACGACGGGTTGGATGATGGCGAGCCGCGGTTGGCTCGCAATGGCCTGCGTGGCTAGTTTGGCCTGCTTGCTGGTAGCGCCGGCGGCGCACGCGAGCGACATCGACTTCGCCGCGCCGTTGAACGGCTGGCGCAACACGAGTGGCGATAGCGAGCGTTATACGCAGGACGTGCACTACCCGGCGGTGGCGGTGTCGACGCCGGAGGGGCAGTCCAAATTCGCGCTGATCGAAGGGCAGATCCGCAACACGCCGAAGAAGAAGGGCACGTCGGTGGGCACGCTGGTGGTCGACGGCACGCCGCTGCCGCAGCGCGTGGAAGAGGACGGCAAGTTCTCGCGGCCGTATGCGTTTCCTGCTGGCAGCAACGGCGTCGAACTGCGCGCGCCGGACGGCAGCCGCAAGCGCGTGCAGTTCTACGACGCCTACAGCGGCAAGACCCAGCCGAAGCTGCGCGTGCTGCTCGCGTGGGACACCGATGGCACCGATCTGGATCTGCACGTCGTCTCGCCCGACGGCGCGCACACCTGGTACGGCGAGCGCGTCGCGCCGAACGGCGGCGCGCTCGACGTCGACGTGACGACGGGCTATGGGCCGGAGATTTACTCGTCCGCGGCGCCGTTAAAGGGCACGTATCTGGTCTATGTGAATTACTACGGCAGCGGTAATAGTGGCGCCGATATGACCGTCGCGCAGGTGACCATCATCACGAACGAGAATACGCCGAACGAAAAGAGCGAAACGATTCGCGTGCCCATGCGCAAGGCAGGTGAATTGACGCTCGTGAAAACGTTTGTCTTGCCGTAAAAGCAGCGGACGCGAGTGGCTTATGATTTTTCTGAGTGCGACGATGCGAAATGGCTTAATTTGTTGATAAACCTTCACTTAATAAAGGCGAGATTTTCATTAAGTAGGAAGAGTGTTTATAAATCAACAAAAGCGTGTAATGATCGCGCTCATCGGCTTGCTTTTTCGTCAGCCGGTTTTCAAATGCTTGCGCGAGGTAAGCCAGTTTTGCGCGGGGCCGTCGCTAGCCCGCAACGCATACGCCAGCGCGGGCCATAAAAACGTCAGTTTGCGAATGGGGCAGAAGAAAAATGAATTCACTCGACCAGAAGCAGCCGCTCTTGACCTATGACGGCAAGATTGGGGAGTTGTACGGGATCTTCATCAAAAATCTGCTGCTGCAGATCATCACGTTAGGCATTTATCGATTTTGGGCGACCACCAATACTCGCCGATATATCTGGTCGCGCATGCGTTTTCAAGGTGAGCGGTTTGAATACACCGGGACCGGCGGTGAATTGTTCAAAGGGTTTTTGCTGGCGATCGCGATTATGATCGGCGCGGTTATCGGCGCGGGCATTCTCAGCGCGGTTCTGCGCGCCGTTACGGGAAGTGCGTTGCTGGGCGCGTTGCCGTTTCTTGCGCTTTACGTCGTGATCGCAGTGGTCGCGGCGGGCGCGTATTTCAGCGCGCAGCGTTATCGCCTGAGTCGCACGCAGTGGTGCGGGATTCGCGGCGGCATGACCGGTTCGTCCTTCGTCTACGGCGTGTATGTGTTGCTGTATGGCCTGCTGTGCATCGTCACGCTCGGTCAGCTGGTGCCGTGGGTGTCGATGCGCCTCGCGGAACGCCGCATCAACGCAAGCAGTTTCGGCAGCTTGCCGTTTCACTTTGAAGGCCGCGCCCGCGCGTTGTATGCCGCGTTCGTCGGTACGTTTGTCGGCGTGGTCGCGCTGCTGGTCGTACTCGGGGCGATCTTCTTCAAGAGCTTCATGGCGCTGCTGCCGATTGGCCACGCTCCGCTGAAGGGAAACGATCCCGCGGCGCTCGCCGCTGTCGGCTCGGTGTTTCTGTTTTACGTGCTGTTCATCGTCGGCGCGTTGCTGATTCAGTGCTTCTACCTGGCGCTACTCACGCGCCATGTCATGGGCAATACGACGCTGGGCTCGCAACTGCGCTTCGGCAGCAGCGTCACCGCGGGGCGTCTGCTCGGCATGATCCTCGGCAATCTGGCCATCGTCGTGTTCACGCTGGGCTTGGGTTTGCCGATCGTGCTGCATCGCGTGATGCGACTCGCGGCGGATACGCTGCAAGTGTCCGGTCAGCTCGATCCGCAGACGCTGGCTCAAAGCGATCAGGCGGCGCCGCGTACCGGCGAGGGCATGCTGAACCTGCTCGATCACGGCGGCGCGTTCTGATTCTGAGGCGGCATTGACCTTCTCCGATTCAGAGGGCGCGCACTCGACGGGCACGCGCTTTTACGACGGCCGCAGTGCCGCTGCTCATGCGGTGACGCTGCGCTGGAGCGACGCGTTTCTCTCCATCGACGGCGAAGCGGGTGAGCTGGCGGTGTGGCCGCGAGCGCGGCTGGTCGTCGGCGAACCCGATCCGGAAGGACGAGTCGCGTTGTCGTGCAAAGGCGAGCCGGGCCGCGTGTCGACCGATCCTGCTACGTTGCCGGCGCAGATCATCCCGCGGCGCATGAAGCGGCGGCACTATCTCGGCTGGCTGATGGTCGGCGTGGTGGCGCTGGTGCTCGCGTTCGTGCTCGTCGTGCGACTGCCGGCGGTGGGCGCGGCGCTGGTGCCGCGCAGCGCCGAAAACCAGCTCGGCGAGATGGTGGAGGCGGTCGTCGTCGGCAAGCACAAAGTGTGTCGCGGTGAAGAGGGACAGCGCGCGCTAGAGCAACTCGAAGCGCGGCTCGCTCATGCTGCGGGTATCGCGCAACCGGTCCACCTGGAGGTGGTCGACCGCAAGATGATCAATGCGCTGACGCTGCCTGGCGCACGCATGGTGATCATGCGCGGTTTGATCGAGCGAGTCGGCAATGCAGATCAACTCGCCGGCGTGATGGCGCACGAGACCGGACATATCGCGCGACGGGATCCGATGGTCGCGTTGTTTCGCGGCGCTGGTATCGGCGTGATCAGCGCAACGCTCGGCATCAATCTCGGCTTCGCCGATGTGTCGTCGCTGGCTGGGCGACTCGTGGGTTTGTCGTATAGCCGCGATATGGAGCGCCTCGCCGATGCGAACGGCGTCGCCTATCTGCAAGCAAGCGGCTTGCGCAGCGACGGGCTCGCCGGTTTTTTGCGCTGACTGACACGCGCAACGACACGCGCAACGACACGCGCAACGACACGCGCAACGGCAATGCCGGCGCTGCGGTGGAATTCCTTTCGGATCATCCGCGGACGAGCGATCGGCAAAAGCAAAGCCAAGGGTCACCGCTCGGTGACAGCGCGTTGACGCCGAGCGAATGGGCCGCTGTCCGCTCGATGTGCGGCAAGCCGTGAGCCACGCGACTCATTGAGAGCGCAGCGATGAAAGCCAATGCGTTCAAGGAGTTGGAGGAGTCATGCGCAGGTTGTCCACAGCCTTGCGAACAGTTTCTGTGGACAAATGCTGTAGACAAATTCGACCGCGAGCACGCCTTCAGCAAGAAGGCGGCTCGTGAGGCTCGATGCACGTCGTTTGACGATCAAAGGTCGGAGTCCAATCTCCGCTCTTCGACGACGTCACGCGTGGCCGCCCAATACGGCGGACGGTTGTAGTACTCGTGCACGGACGTGCCCCATTGCATGTCCACCATCGAAGGCCAGTTATCCTTATCGAAGCCCGGCGCGTTCTTGATGCGTTCGGCGCTTGCGTCGAGCACGAAGCACTTGTCGTCCGTGTCGAGCGTGAGCGCGCTCCAGGGAATCGCGTGAAGCGTGTCGCCTATGCCTAGAAAGCCGCCGGTGGATAGCACCGCGTAAGCGATTCGGCCGCCGCGTACGTCGAGCATGATGTCGGAGATCTTGCCGACATGTTCGCCGTCGGACGACATCACCTTGTTTCCATCGAGCGTCGATGCCGCCATGACATCCGGTCCGGGTCCGTCACCGATGCCGACTCCAACAATATTTGCGCCCTGTGCGCCGGCGGATGCCGGGACTTGGGGATCGAACGTGGTCATGATGTGCTCCTCGTAAAAAGCGTACATGGGGAGCGCGCAACGACTATGCCTGTTACCTGGGGAATGGTTGGCGCGGGAGCGCCTTCTGACGGTTGCCGCCGCCCGTTGCCGCCCGGCAGGTGTGGGTTGCTCGGCCATGCGGCGGTGCGCACCTGGAATCGCGCAATTGTGGGAAGCGTTACCGGCGAATGTTGCGCGACCGCGGCGGGTGACGCCACGGCTCGACGCCATGGGCCAAGCCGCGTTTCGGCGCGTAGCTTGCGCAAACGGATCTTGTCGGGCTGTTCAGCGCGAGGTGGGATGCCGAGCCCGGCGGCGCGAGGACGCAGCGATCCAAAGGAAAGCGCTTACCCTTTCTTACCGGAGCTCAAGTTTCGACGCAATGGGGTCGATAGGTGTTGTAGCCGGCCGTGCGTCGTCCACAAGCTGTTTGCGGCGCTATTGCATAGGTGCTCGATTCGCCGCTAGCGGCCGGCGGCCGGCGCATCGAATAAGCGAAATCAACGGAGGTTGCTATGCAAATCGACAGTGCGTTGTCGTCGACACTGCCGGGACCGGACCGCGTGACGACGAAAAGCCCGTCCGCAGCGGACGACGCCGTCATGCTGACATCGACGGTGGATGCACCCACGCAGGATGACGCCGTCCATATCTCCGCGGAAGGCGCGGCGACGGCGACGGCGGCTCAAGATGGCAATACGGGCCAGGGCGACGCAGTCAGCGATTCTGCAAGCCAGGGCACACCGGCATCCGGCGTCTCAGCGGTGAAATCGTTTGCGTACGGCACGCTCGGGCTCGAGCGTCCGGATCAGCCTCAGGAAGCGCACAACGCGTTCTATACGGCGGGGCGGTGGCTGGCAGCGGGCATCACGATCGGCGGGATCATTTCGCTGCTTGCTTGAGAGAGGGAGAAAGAATGCGCTTGCCGGGCGTGATGCACGACAAGCGCTATTGCTGGCTTAGCGGTCGAGGAACGACTTCAGGCGATCAGCGCGGCTCGGATGCATCAGCTTGCGCATGGCCTTGCTCTCGATCTGACGAATCCGCTCACGCGTCACGTCGAACTGCTTGCCGACTTCTTCGAGCGTGTGGTCCGACTTCGTGTTGATGCCGTAGCGCATACGAAGCACCTTGGCTTCGCGCGGCGACAGCGAGTCGAGCGCGTCGTCGATGGCGGCGCGCAAGTCGGCTTGCATCGCTGCGTCGGCCGGCGAGGACGCTGCCGAGTCTTCGATCATGTCGCCGAGCGTGGCATCGCCGTCGTCACCGACCGGCGTTTCCATCGACACCGGCTGCTTCGCGATCTTCAGAATGCCGCGCACCTTCTCTTCCGAGAGTTCCATGCGTTCCGCGAGCACGGACGGATGCGCTTCCTGACCGGTCTGCTGCAGGATTTCGCGCGAGATGCGGTTCAGCTTGTTGATCGTTTCGATCATGTGCACCGGCACGCGGATCGTGCGAGCCTGGTCGGCGAGCGAGCGCGTGACGGCCTGGCGGACCCACCACGTTGCGTACGTGGAAAACTTCCAGCCGCGACGGTATTCGAACTTGTCCACCGCCTTCATCAGGCCGATGTTGCCTTCCTGGATCAGGTCGAGGAACAGCATGCCGCGGTTCACGTACTTCTTCGCGATCGAGATCACGAGACGCAGGTTCGCCTCGATCATCTCGCTCTTCGCCTTGCGCATCTTCGATTCGGCCGCGACCATCTGGCGGTTGATCTCTTTCAGATGCTTCAGCGGCAGCGAAACCGTTGCTTCGATTTCGATCAGCTTTTGCTGTTCGGACTGAATTGCCGGCAGATGGCGCTCCAGCGCCGCGCCGTACGACGATGACGGGCGCGCGGCGCGTTCCGTCCAGCCGAGGTCGGCCTCATGACCGGCAAACGACTCGATGAACTTCTCGCGCGGCATGCCGCTCTTCGAAACGACGATTTGCAGAATGTTGCGCTCGATCGCGCGAACTTGCGCAACCTGTTGCTGCACGTCGCCGCACAGGCGATCGATCGTGCGCGCCGTGAAGCGGATCTTCGCGAGGTGCTGCTGGATCTCTTCGCGCGCACGCTGGTACGCCTTCGAGGTGACGTCGCCGCGCGTATGCGACGCGTTCATCTGGTCGGACAGCATGCCGACCTGGGCGAAGATTTCGAGGCAGTCGCTCGTGAGTTGCTTCAGGCGTGCTTCGTCTGCTGCCGAGGAGTCGGCCGGGCCGACGTCGTCGTCGCTGTCTTCTTCGTCGTCGCTGTCGGTGTCCGCGTCGACGTCGGCGGATGCGTCCGCGCTTGCGCTGTCTTCTTCGGCGGCGAGCGTGTCTTCATTCAGACCGTCGACCAGTTCGTCGATGCGCAGCTCGCCGTCGGCAACCTGCTGGGCGCTCGCCAGAATAGCCGAGATCGCGAGCGGGCAAGCGGCAATCGCCTGCACCATTTCATGCAGGCCGTCTTCGATGCGCTTCGCAATCGCGATTTCGCCCGCGCGCGTTAGCAGCTCGGTCGCGCCCATCTCGCGCATGTACATGCGCACCGGGTCGGTCGTGCGGCCAAATTCGGAATCGACGGTCGACAGGGCGACTTCGGTTTCCTCGTCCGCCTGATCGTCCGACACCACGGCGGGGGCGTTCGAGTTCAGCAGCAGCGTTTCGGCGTCCGGGGCCTGTTCATAGACCTGCACGCCCATGTCGTTGAACGCGCTGACAATGCTGTCGATCGCGGCCGTTTGCGCGAAGTTGTCGGGCAGATGGTCGTTGATCTGCGCGTGGGTCAGGTAACCTTGCTCCTTACCCAGCTGGATCAGCGCACGCATCTGGCGCTGACGTTCTTCGGCTTGCTGCGGCGGCAGTTCGGCCGCCACGGGGATCGCTTTACCGGCGCCCTTGCCCTTGGCCGTACGGCCCGAGGGGGCTTTGGCGGTGTAGGCGGCGGTTTCGTGTTGCGAATCTTCGCGATCAAAAGGGTTCACGTATTCTCCTCTAGAGGCTTCGCTATGAGACGCAAGACGCGACCGTCAGGCGTTTCGAGCATGGCTCAACATCACCTGAGTGACTCAACGCGGTTGTTTGGCTGTGCTCTGGGGAGCAAAAAAGATGAGCCCGCTCGAAGCGGGCCGATAGAAATGTGCGAAATTCGCGCGGCTCGCATTATATACGAGCTTGGGGCTTCGCGCTCATCCTGTGCACATCATTTCATCATGCGCGTTTGTCGCAGGTTCGTCCTTGGGCCGCTGGTCGGGCGTAGAGCGGTCGCCGGTTCGATGCATCTAGGTGCGTGCACATTCGCTGATTTCAAGCTTCTCACTATAGAGGAGTTCGGTCGTCCTGACACGACGGGGTCGCGTTTGCACCACTCTCCCTATATATATAGGGGACGCCTGTTTCTGGCGTCGATCGGCGTCTGGTCAAAAGAAAATTCACAAAAGGGGGTTGACGACGTGTCAGTCGTTCTCCATAATCTCGTTTCTCTGCTGCTGATGCAGCGACGCAGAACGAAGCGGTGCCGGGTGGTTGTGATGTTGACGACGCGCGA
>NZ_JARESS010000066.1:0-40125 GCF_046027915.1 Paraburkholderia sp. RL17-347-BIC-D | reverse complement strand
AAATCGAATCTAACACCGCATACCAACGTCTGGTGCCGGCGATGACCTTGTCTTGATCGGCGGCCCATGAAGAACTTTGGTTTAGAGCCACAAAACGGTACGGCTTATGTCTAGACAGGCAGGAACGAACGAGCACCTCAATAAGCCGACATTGGTGCCGATCGGTTGTGGAGCGCCTCTGCGCTTCTGCTGGCCGCCCCCCCGGAAGGGCGGTGTCGATTCCATCTCGGTTGGCTTCGGCCGACCGCGTCAGGCAGTAGCCGGCCAAAACTGGCCGCGCGCGAGCTGCGCCCCGGAAAGCAGTCGCTCGACGCTGCGTTAGTCGTTACGAGGCGTTATCGTCGCTAACCGTTGGTGGGACACAATCGACGCCGAGATGACGGGCAATGGTGCTGGCTTCACTAAATGGTAATCCGTCTGCTCCGCGGACGTGGACATCAGCGAGAAAGTCCGATCCCAGTCCGATAAACTGGCTATCTGTCACTCCAACTACTTATGAGACGCCGACGATGACAATGTTGTCGGGCAACATATCTGACCCGCGCTTTCAGAATGCATTCTGCAGGTCGGGGTCGCTTCTGCACACATGACGAATCCGCCTTAAGCAGCCTTGAATTCGACCTAAGCTTTGATGTGCGACGGGGCAAGGAGGAGACTTCTGCGTATCATGAAGAAAGCGATAGGGTCGACCCCGGATCACGGGCTACGCTGCCAGCCGATGAATATGGCTTTCACCGATGGCAGGCTGAATCCGATGCCAGAACTTCGCCTGGTTATACCGACAGGTAGCATAGTTGCGCAGGCCACGGACGGCAACGAGGCCGGAATGTGTCATTCCATCCTGATCTGTGCACCATTTGTCGCAGTTATTCCGGTGGGGGCGCAGTTGGCCACGGTCGCTGACAACGATCCGAACGGATGGGTTATCGCACTCAAACCAGGCGTACTTGGGCGATTCTCGCAAGTAGCGTTTGACGCGGTCCCGAAATGGTCCAGGTTTTGGGATCCGTTCCTGCGCGAGGCCGCGGACACATTGGCTGCTTTGCATCATGCGGATCTGATCGACGCTGCCTGCGCCGACGCGTTTGCCGACGTCGTGTCGGTGCACATCGCTCTCCGCTACGGGCACTGTGCTGGTGCGGCCGAGCCGGACATGCCTCTTACGCGTCAAATGCTGACTCGCATCCAAGCCTTCGTTCATGAGCACATAGCCGAAACCATTCTGGTCGAGCAACTCGCAGTGCTGGTGCACATGAGTGCATCAAACTTTGCGCGCGTTTTCAAAACGGCGACGGGTAACCCGCCCCATCTGTACGTGACACTCGAACGGGTGAAATTTGCCAGGACGATGTTGTGCCAACAAACCCCTCCTCTGGTTGAGGTTGGCGCGCGCGCGGGGTTTCAGACTCAGCAGCATTTCACCGAAGTGTTCCATCGATACACCGGTGTGACGCCGCGCGCATTCCGACTAGCCCACCGGAACGCCGGTGGCTGATCCATCCGGCGACAATCGGCCAATACCCGCCCTTCAATGTCGTCGCCCGGATCGTTGGCAATCGAGGCTGCGCGTCGTGGAACGTGCATGCGAATCAGGAAGTACTATTCGTTCTCGTTCGTTGCCGCAGATATGCACCAAGCAATCCCTCAATGTTCGCTTTCCCCACCGGATTTGCACTGTGCACGCGAAACGTGAAATCTGTTGGTATGAATTTCCCGTCACCGTCCAAATCCCTTTCTATCATCCATTTCACGACGACCATCGCCGTGTCGTCACCGCCTAGATCGTGATCAAACGAAATCTGCTTCGGGCAGCCGTTGACCTGCAGTAGGTCGATGGCCTCGCGCGAGCTGCGGGCGACTGCCCATCCCCGCTCGGGAGGGTTGCGCATGTCGTCGATGAAAAGCCGCGTGAAGTGCGGATTCATTATCGCAACCTCCGCTCGGAGGACTCCCTCCTGCTCGTCTCACATTGCTCGTTCATTGCCGGCCCAAGCGATCGGGATCAAAATCGTCCGCATTGAAGTACTGCGACAGGGTTTTACCCGCCTCTTCCATCAACTTGTTCGAATTGAGGCCGTGGCGAGAACCCGGGAAGGGCGAGACCACAAGAGTAATCTTGCCTCCTCGCGCGTCGTTGCGTTCATATGCGAAGAGCGTACGGGCTTGATTCCCGTCTTCAATGTGGATTTCCCTGGGCGAACCTTCAAAACCAAATGCATCTACGAAGTCGCTTCGAAATTGCACGCCGTTGGCGAAAATCACCTTTGGTCGGTGATAATCGACCGTGCGCCTGATAAACGCAAAGCGGCCTCCATCCCGGCAAAGCTGGCGGTACGACTCTTTGTTCGCCAGTTCAGGCTGTTGACCGTGATATTCGGTCCAGTCCGCTGCTGATACCGACGAGCATTGCAGGGGAAACAGGTTGAGCTTGAAGTCCCAGCCATGAAGAGTGTGGAGATGGTTGTCCCGATACACTTCCCAGTGTGGGACCGCATTGACCTTCAGCTCCGACTCGCCTTGCGCGCCCCTTGCCGTAGCCACAATAATTTTCGAAATATTTCGCCAGTAGGGCCACGATCTAATGCGGAGGCCATTTTTCTTTTCGGCCGTCCAGTGGCCCGCCTTCTCTTCACGCGGGGCTTCGCACAGATGCTCAGCCGTCGATCCGTGCTCGATGCCGCACACCCATAGGGGCGCTTTCAGGTTTCCCCCGTCCATACCGTAAAACGAGGCAAATAACTCCCCGAGCTCATCGCGCGAAAAAATTTTCGTCATTCTGTCTTCCCCATGTTCGTTTTTTTGTTAGTAATCGATGACAAATCATAGCCTGGAGATGCTCGACGAGCATGTCAGCGGGCAAGCGGAATGGCGGTGGCTGGAAGCGAACGCAAGGCGATCCGGTGCACTCTTTTGTCCGGTCTTCATGAATGACCGTTGTGTAGAAAGTCAAACGTCCCATGTGGGGTCGTGAAGAGCCGACCGCCTTCCCAAGCGGTTGGTGGCCTCGCCGCCGACTCCCGATTATCCAAGCAATTCCGAACTTTCGAGTCTAGCTAATCACACGCAAGTCCAACAAATTCCGTTTCCCGACACTGATGCAGGGAAACGGAATTAGTGAGGCCGGGACTTCCGCCTGATCAACGACTTCCTCGCGAACTTGGTTCGCTAAGTCGGCTGTCGCGCAACTTGCGAGGCGCTCGACAAGTTCAGCGAACAAGCCAGCGCCACAGCAACCAAGCGCAGAGTGCCCAGATAGACAAAATTGTGGCGAGACCGAGCATGCTTCTTGGCTTCACCGGCTTGCCAGCTAGCCAGACTTCGGCCTTTCCGCGATTGTCTTCGAGGACTGCCTCCGGGATGAGGCGCAAGCAAAGCCAGACTCCAAGCGGCACGACGACCAGATCATCCAGATAGCCGAGGACGGGTATGAAGTCGGGAATAAGGTCGACAGGGCTAAGCGCATAGGCCACCGTTGCCAATGCGAGAAATTTCGCGAGCAACGGCGTGGCCGGATCGCGACTGGCGAACATAAGCGTGACTACATCTCGCTTTAGCCGTGCGGCCCAAGCCGTGAGTGATTGCAGCATCTGGCGTTGCGCTCCGCTTGCGAGTGCGCCGACAGGCAATTGAAAGATAGACGCGATTTTATCGCATCCGTTGGAGTGAACCCACACTCTGACCGCAGCTAGCGGCGGCGGACCTTATCGCCCGACCGCCGCCTAATGGAACGCAACCCCTGCTTCCGCCCGAGTGTCTGGGCAGTCTCACGATCTCCGTTCTTCCAGTCTCGCGAAAAGCGCCCTGGTCTCACCAATTCCGTTTCCCTGCACCAGTGTCCGGCACTCCCACGCTCTCCCGTTTTACAGTCGAACAAACGTGACCCAGTCTCATAGTTCGGCCTCCTGCATCAGGGAAGGTCGAACGGGGGATACCGCAAGTAGAGGCCACCCGTTTGGGCAGTCTCACTAATCCGGTAAATCCAGTCTCACGAATAGCGCCCCAGTCTCACTAATTCGGTTTCCCTGCACCGGGACCAGCCGATCTGTCGACAGGTGAGCTGAAAAAAACGGCTCGATGGATGATCACATTTAATCTCTTATATGCTACTATAATCCCATATATGAGATTGTTGGGTTGTAGGCGTGCATGCCAACAGCGGTAAACGCCGGTTCGATGGGAAAGCAGAAATTCGGCTCGAATATCGGTGAGGTGCACCGAACTGAGGGGGTGGCCAATGAAAGTACGGGAGCTACTGAACGCTCTGCGCGATGTGGACGCAGACAGTACTGTGTTGTTCCTTGCCGAACACGCAGACGCCGACGAGGCCGACGAGGTTGACGAAATCTACCCGGCACCCCGTCCCTGGACGTACGAATCAGGCAATTATGGCGGGCGTGAATACCAGTCATGGTATCCATACCGACCTGAGCAACGGGGGAGCGCCTACACCTCAGTCAGATATGAGACGAGACAAGTAGTGGTGTTATCGACTGGGACGACGAATCTGCGATTTGTACGGCCTGAAGACATGCGGTCCGACCTCGGATCGGATGAGCGCTAACGGCAGGCGGTCGCCGTTTGATTACTCGTTGCACTGCGTTTCAGCTCGGCCGAAGATGAAAGGATTTTGGCAACAAAAGGTTTGAGTCAAAGCTTTAGGCGCTTAGCGGTTGTTCAAACGGCGGTGCTTTGGCCTGAGGAGCTGTCGCGAAATCTCTTCGTCGTTCGAGTGAAGCTTTGCGCTTTTCTTCGGCGTTCGCGATGAAATCAGACAGCTCGTGTTCCAAGGCCGAAACTTTAGCGCCCGGTTTCCACTTTGCGGCTCCGTTCCGGCGCCGTGTCACTCGAGCAAGAGCTAATGCAGACCTCGCGGCTTTGGCGCATTCGTATTCAACATGCGCACACAAATCTGTCGGTTCACCAAACTCCCGGAAGCTCTCTATATGCTCTCGGGCGGCGTGCGCGGTAGCGGGAAACTCGCGCAGCTCGGAGATAACGCTCCGGCTCAAGACCTGCCATTGCAGCTTGTCTGGATACGCGAAAATGGGTATGGAAACACTATTGCTTGCCTCGCGGCCCATGGCACCAATCGACGTCACAGCCCATGCAGCCTTGTGCATCATTGTCCGACACGTTCGAGCGTACCTTTCCAGCGATAGCGCGACTTCTAGCGCGGTGTCATGCCGTTGCCGCTTGCGCACGCCGGCATCCCTTACCGAGATCCAGACGAGCGATACAACGGAGCCAACTGCTGCTGACATCAACGCCAGCGTTGCGGGAGTGTTCCAGCTAAATTGCTGGAGATGTTCAAGCCATTCGGGCCGCATATGACGCGCCTCGGAGAAAGAGGTTCCCGAGTATAAGCAATTGTTTTGCGTATAAATTCGGGACAGATATCTAGCGTGTATTTTCGCCACACATGCTTCGTTCATCTGACCGGCACCTTGACAGAAAAGGGCGAGCGAAGGCACTCCTCTGATTTGCCTTTACGAGGCCGGAAAGCACACGGCTTCGGCGGCACTGGAGTGGCGCTCCTTGTTCCGCCTTGGAAACTCCAGCGTCGCAGAGGCCTGTCGGGCATCGTTTGTTCGGCTTCATGTGGATTGACGAACTAATCGTCGCATACGCCTAGGAACACCTCGGCCAATGCTGTCGCATGGGAGAAATTCATTGCCCGCTGCATTCTGTCAGTTTCAAATTTGCGCCCATCGCGCGCCGCAATCTGTGCAGCAACGAGATCGAGCGCAGATTTTGCACCCGCTAATCCATCCGTTTTCAAATGCCCGGCCTCTTCGTGCTCACCTCGCGTCTTCAGTGCTTGTAGTAGCCAACGGTATGCTGCTCTTGGACTTGTCGGCCTTTCCTTGTCCGACAGGGATAACAAAAGCTCTGCGTTCAATTCGTCACTTGTTCGCAATTTTAGCTCCAGATCAATCGCGTGTGCGAATTCACTTGCTTGCCCACCCGGCCGGAGAATTGTTTCGAGAAAACCGGGCGCGTGAACTTCCACGGCTATTAGAACTGCTCCGTAGGTTAAATCACGCCAGAAGGACGGCAGCGGTTGGTATGCCGCCTCAAGTGCGTAGACGATGCTGATTGGGGTAATGCGGTTGCGCACCAGGCCACATTTAGCAAGAAAAGAGCCAATGTCGGTCGCGAGGCGGCTGCTCTCGGCGATGATGGCTGGATGGGCGACTATCGGGTGCATGTCATTGTTCATACGTCTGCGTGGTTTGAAAAACTAATGATGTTGACTGACGATCGAGATGTTCCTGGAGATCAGTCCCGTTGCGTCCATACAACCACTATGTCGTCGTGCATGGATGCATTCCTGTTTTTATCTATGCCGCGGCCATTTTTGCGGCCTTTCGTGCGAGCCACGCGAGCTCAAGTGCTCTTATCGTGTCAACAGCATTCAGAAGATGACCACCGCCTGGCTGAGTCAGGGCTGGGAGAAGCCGGCAGTAAAAGTCGAAATTCCGTACAGCGCCAAAGCAATCAACAGGCGCTTCCTGAGAGCTTTCCTCAACATATCGAGCCGCGTCGGCCAGACTGTTTGCGAGTGACATGTTTCCCTCGTTCAGCTCAACGGCGTGCGGAATAAACATACCGTCTAAGGGACGAACCTTAAGAGTGAGCTTGTGTGCTGTGAGGCAGCTCTGTGCAAAGTGCGCGAATGAGTAGGTTCTGCGATGGAAGAGAAGGTTTAAGCTTGTCCCGTTACCTGTAATCTGCAAGACGCCATATTCACTCTCCGGTGCCGCAGGCGTAAGCTCAACCTTTTAGCGCGCGAGTCTAGTTTCGGAGTGGATCTTCGAGAGACGGCCCGGAGGCTCGATTGCGCAGCGTTGTTTCAACGGTGTGCAGGCCTAGCCGGGAAATGTTCAAAGAAAGTCTGGAGGAGCAGATGCTGCAGTGTGGTAAAGGTAATTGCCTCGCCGTGGCGTCTCATCAACGCTGGGCAGTGTTCTACGGACATCCTGAAATTCACCCAGGAAACTGCTACAGCACCAAGGTAAGGATTCCCGTAAAAATCCTCGAGTTGCCGAGACAGGCAACGTGTAACACGCCCTTTGGAAGATTTAAGGCCTAGCTCTTCCACCCATTCCACATGTGCGCGAATTCCCTCAATATTTGCTGAGAGTCCTCCCTCTAGCGCTTCTTTCGAGTACGAAGCCACTGCTTCGAGAAGATGCCTTGAAAGAGGAAGATTCATCTCGATCCCTAGATTGTCCGAAGGGCATGCTTGGGCGCGAACCGGCTCGCACCAACCGAGGTGGATAGTTGTTCCACGAAGCGGCAAGCGGTGGTTGGTGCACGTATAAACGCCCGGCAGTACATGTGATCTGTGCCAGTACGATTCCCCATGCTGCTGCAAGTCTTCACGCAAGCATTGAGGACAAAAGCGACGACATGCCAAGCTCGACCAAGGCGCTCCAGCAAGCCAGTTAAAATCGGATCGCGTCTGTGGCACGGTTGCGACCAGGCTTGCGCGTATCTGCTCGCGGCGTCGTCTCGACATAAACGCGGTCACATACGGATAGAGTGTGTGATTGACGAGGATTTCGTCATACGCCATGCCAGTCGCCTTCGCGATTTGCTGCAGAGCGAACGGATTTGTGAAATGAACCCGCTTCCTGCCCATACCTGTAAGATATTTAACTAGCTTGTCGTATGGAACGCCAAGATGGCGTGCCGCCCTGATCAACAGACTGCTCGTCAGTTCGTCGGGGTAAGGACGCGGAAAATACATTCTTCTACCCTAGGTCGAGCAAAGAATCCACATTGCAGACAGCGCCCATGCTGCGCAAGTTTTCGAAGATCGTATTGCCTTTCACGGTTGAGTCCTTAATTGCTTTGCGATAGTCATCCGGAGCGAACTCCCGCGTGACGCTGCCTGCATTTTTAGGCCCGGTGCGTTTTGTATTCTTCTTCGGCCTTATTAGCTCAATCGCGGCTTTGGCACCATCAAGGACGGTGTCCACTTTTCCCTCTGCCTCGACGGCACCGGCGATGTTTAGCGCGCGGTCCTTTTCCACGCCAATACTCACCAACGCTGAAGCGATCGTCGGAGCGAAGTCCTGGTGACCGGCTCTCACCGAGGCTTTCTGGTTGCGCAGGCCCTCGAATTTGTTCAGCGCACCGTCGAGCAGGTTTGAAAATTTGATGGGTGCAATATCGCCGTACTGGTCGAGCAGTGCAGCGTCGCCTGAACGATATGCGTCGATCATCGGCTGAACCCGGGTGAAATCTCGATTCCACACCTGATCAAACATTTGAGCCGTGATTGTTTCACTCCCATCGATGATTGCCTGCCACTGGCAGCAGGCAAAGACTTTGATTGCGATATCGATAATTCCCTGGCTATAGTAAAAAAGCAGGTCGGAGAGCGCCTGGGTGAGTTCGACAGGATTTTTCAACCATTGGAATGTCCATAGCGTCGTAATAAAGTCCTCCCATTCGAGAGGCTCCGTAAGGTTATGGCTGGCAGAAAGATGACCCCACTCCGGGAAGCCGCTGCCTACGGACCGGCGGCCTTGGCTGAAATCAACGCCGAGTACGTTGATGGCTCTATTTGTACCTACGAACAGGATTGGAACACCGAGCTCATTGGAGGCTGACACGAGGACGGCCATTAGCTTTTGCATGTTCCTGCCGCCGTGCCTGAGGTTTTGCACTTCGTCAACGATGAGAAGTCCCACGCAATGGATATGCATAACCCGGGCAACGTGGTTCAGAAGTGTTTCAACGGACATGGTGCTTCGACCGTATTTCTGATAGTAGTTACTGTCGGGAACCAACTGGTCGATCTTCCGCAGAATAGAATGAGCAAGCCCCTTGATTGACGCCCCGTCAGCCGGCGTTTCTATATGAATATAAGTTATCTGAGTAACGTCAATGTCGGGGTGGTGAATCACCTGAGGGTAGCGTCTCATCAGACGTCTCAAAGTTGTAGTTTTGCCTTGGCCTGATACACCGATCAGCGCGCTTGAATTTTGGGACGTAACATGCTTAAGGTCGTCGACCGGACTGAACGCCTTGCCAGCTTGCTGGGCTTCATAAAGCTTCTGAAACACCTGGACATGCGCGGCAGTTCTCGGTGTTCGGCCGACATATCCTTGCCGTAGCATAGTGTCCAGGGCCCATCCCAGCACGACATGGCGCTGGAGGGGGGACATGAACGCTGAGAGCTCCGCGACAAGATGCAGTCTCTCGAACGGCGCCCACGCGCGTTGTTCCTTTTCGAAAGAAGGCAGGGCATGCAGGTACTCTCCAAGCGCTTCGTCGTCGAGAGCCGGTGGCAACGCTGCGATGAGTGGATTGTTACGATACCGGGGAATTCGCTGTTCCGTATAAACTGCAGTTACGGCTGTTGAAACGCTGTTATTTTGCGATGCCACTGAGCATCTCCTGTTTCTTTAGCCGTAGTTTTTCCTGAATTGAAAGCGGTCTGGCTTGTGTGTCGGCGGCTTTCACTGCAGGCTGCGGCACGGCTACGGTTACGGTTGTAGAGCGGTCTGGCATCGGAACGACGTTATCTGGCAACCTGTCGGCACCCATCGGTGGTTGCGGAGGTGAGAGACTGGTTGCCTCACTTTGTCTGCGCGCTCGTTTCTCAGCCTCACGGTCAGCGGCGATGTCTGCTTTACGGGAGGAGCGCGACTTTCCTTTCGTTGCCTGTTTCATCGCTGCAAGTGCGGGCTGTGCGATGTCGGTGATAAATTTTTTGAGATCGATTTTTTCCTGAAGCGCATTGTCTTCACCCTCTTGCAGAATCCGATTCACAGTCGTCTGAACGTATTTCACCTCCGCATACGAGTAACCCCGGTAGGATTCACTTGTAGTGGTCAGCCCGCACGGAAATGATTTGCGGGCATCCTGTGGGTCGTGAACAACTATCGAATCAACAAGTCGGCGGTCGTAGGAAACGTCAACGTCAAATCTTCCTCGGTTCGCCGCGCTCACGAACCATCCCTTCTTCTCCAAGTCGGCGCATGAATAAAAGCAGCCCTTGAACAGGATGCCTTGGTCGGTGACAGTCGCTTTGCCGCGCGGCAGCAACTGAAGACGCAAATAGTCCTCGTTGTAGCGCGAAATGACGCCAGCGCTATATACCACGTTGTCCTCCCAGATTTCGCGTGGAACAGGACTGACTCCGCGGAGGGCAGCCCTCGGATCGAGCTGATACTTCTTCATCTCACGGCGGTTGTGGGCAATGATCGCCCGCAAGATGATCGCTGTAAACTCGTCAAGAGTGAGGCAGGCATCTTTGTCGTACGCCTTTCCACGACGTCGCATCACATTCGATGGTGGTTCGTATCCAGGTGTCGCAGGAGCTATCGAAGCGTGAATCAGTCTGAATCCGCACTCTACCGTCCCTTTGTTTTGGGGCGACAAAGGCGGCGCGTTTGAAATCGTGCTTTCCATCCCATCGCAAATGCGATTGCTGTTACGGGAAATCATCTCGCCACAATCGCCGAGGAATTTCTGAGGAAAAATTCGGTCGGCCGGCCAATCACGAGGGTCGTACGGCACGTCGTACTTATGGCAGAGCGCCGCTTTGTCCTCGGCCAGACTGAGGATTGCCTGAACGGCAGTTTCCCAGCCGGGATGCTCCAGACCGACATATAAGCCAGGGCATAGGCGGCTGTATCTGTCGTAGATGAGGTACAACGTTGGTTTGCCGATAATTTTCGACCGGTCCGCTTGCGCTACGAGAAACACATCGGCGATAGTCGCATCAATTTCGTAGATATACCCGACGCCGATGGCTTCATAGAGGGCGCTGCCAAGCCGCTGGTCGTGATCCCGCTCGAAGTCCTTGTTCCCTTTCTTTCGACGTAAGATTGTCTCGAGTGAGAAACAGCGTTTGACGACTGTGTAGAACTGTCGATAGGAGGGGCGTTCGCCAGACGGTTTGATGTAGCTATCGCCGTTTCCATCTTGATAAGAATAGTGCGCTTTCAGCATTTCCTGGAACGCGTGCTGGAGCGTAGGGACTTCACCGTCCAGAAAGTGTTCTTTGACGGCAGCGATGACGTGCTTGTCGTCAACGCTGCGGTGCATCTGATAAATTTCGTATCGATCGTCAGACGGACGGCGTCCCCGGGCGTTGGTAGCCTGGGGCTGGTTGAGGCCAATGTCGGGGAATCTGGGTATCAGGGCGTCCTGAGTCTGGCCACCGCGCCAGTAATCACGCAAGTACTTGTTGATTGTCGTAGCTGACGCGCCGGTGCTTCCGGCTCGATCCTTGACCAGCGGGCCTCGCAGTTTCGGGTCATAGATTGCGGCGCTGGCAAGAAGCGGTTCGATAATCTCCCACGCTTTTTTACGCCGTGCTTTCGCTGCACTTGTGTACTCAGATACATTACGATGGCCGGCGCTAGATACAAGAGCTAACTTCTGCTTGTTCATGTCATCGAGCAGGGCGGCGTAAGAATACTGCCTCGGCCACGATGCTTCATCGGTCACATTAATGACCCACGCTTCATCGGTTTCAGGATTCACATTAAGTAGGCGATAGCGAGTCCCGGATTCGTTGTGAAACAGGTCGTTCTTAAGGAGCGCCATTAGCGACCTCCCGCCGCGCGAAGATTGTCTGCTTTGAACGTACAACGGAAGCTGGCCAAAGGCGCGCTGGCTGGGTCCGGGTTGCTCAAGTCACAAATCAGGACGCGCTCGTACATCAACAGTTTTGCAACGCGAAGACCTTCCCCCGGATTCAGTCCCTGCCGAATCTCAAATTCCCGGCAGTACTCCTGAAGTGGCTGATTTCTGGTTGATCCGGCCAGGTCGTGGGACATGATGAGCGATTGCTCGCGTAGGGCACCCGAGTAACGTTCGTCCTCGCCAGTCTTGATCATGCCACCCCGAATCCACTCGATGTTGCGGATTTTCTCCATCGGTAGTTCGGAGTGGAAGACGAGGCGATGCGGAATGTCCATTCCCGCGAAGTAGGTTCGCGTAATTTGAAGCTTCTCGATCTTACGTGGATCTTCAGAGTCTTCGGTCCGCTTGCAGTCCCACGCCTCAAGTCGCTTCTGGTCGTTATCATGGAAGTCGACCAGGAAATCGACCGTCATAACCGTGGGAACTTTGGTTCCAGGGTAATACGGGTGAGCGATACCAAGAGCGGCGGCGATTTCGAGCGTAAGTCCGCGGTCGAGCGGGAACTCCTCCCGGATGCCGGTGACGCGCTGGGACCACTCGAGAGCATAGAAAGTATTCGCTTCGACATCTGACAACAGATGTACGCTGCGCTCGCACTTTGGACTGTATGGCCGGCTGACGCGCCCTATTGATGATAGGTCAAACGTTTCCAGCCACGGTTTGTAGTTAGCACCTTGTCCTTGGCCTCGGCCCTCAAGCTGCCACTCCTTTATGAGTGCCTCCGTCATCTTTTTTGGACCGCGCCCCATTTCTCCTACTCCAGTACGTTTCATTGCCGCGCGGAAGGCGCATGGCTTCAGTGCTGTGTAGCTACCAAACTTCGCAAGCCGTTTAAATGGTTATACGGGAAAACATAAATCTTTTATGTGGCGTAATGATCTCATATGTGAGACTATAGGATGGCCGTGACGAAAGTGCGAGCGATACTCGCGTTTTTCGTCCGGTGTGTTTTCAATGATTGACTGGAACCGTGAAGCAAAACGTTTGCTTCGGGCTGAGCTCGTGCGCAGACAGATTGGCTACAAACAACTGGCGGTGCTGCTGGAGGGACTTGGGGTCGAGGAAACCGAACGCTCGATTGCGAACAAGATTTCGCGTGGCGCATTCACGTTCGTTTTTTTTCTGCAGTGTATGAAGGCACTACGTCGGCCAGCGGTACATATTGATCTGACCGAGATCGGAGAATGATGCTGCCCGGTACGGCAGCTTTGGGCAGGCTGGTCGCATGGTGAATGGTATTTGGGGTCCCATCAAGCATAATTAACGAGTTGGGTGCTGGGCTGTGAGGGGGCGAGTGCGCGAATCCAGATGAGAAGATGGATCCAGAATGCGTAGGTGTGCGCAACATATATTGATTCGTTGATGGAATGGCGCCATGACCGCATCCGAGCTCATTGAGATACTTCGTGAGGTTGACCCGAAATCCAGAGTTGTATTTCTGGCGGGAGGTCTTCACGCTGAGGTTGCGGAAGAGATTGTTGCCGTCGCAACGCCCGAATGGGTCTGGGTCAGAGGTAGTTTTTCGGATGAAGAGTGCGAAGACGAAACCCAGCACGCCAGCGAGCAAGGGGCTGATTCTGGTACTCGCCGCGAGCGCTTTGAATCGAAACCGGTGTCCATAGTCCTTCTTTCCACAGACGAAGACTTTCTGTTTAAGGCAATCGTGAAGAAGCTAATGTTGGGTTAGTCATGGGGGATAGAGACGTGGACCGACGTCACCCCTGACCTTGTACCAGACTGGAGAAGCGGGCTTCCGCGTATCGATGGCGACCATAGCTACGAACGCAATCAGAATGGCGTAACGGTTCTCTTGAATGAGGCGTCGGTTCACGTTCGCAGTTGCTTCATGGCATATGCGCGTCCGATGAGGAACTGAGTCCCATAACAGAAAGGAGCGTTGATGACCCTTCCCTACGAGCGTACGCGTTCAGTAACAGGTGCGCGGCAACTACTTGTCGATTTGGCGGCGGCGCCAGACAACGCTGATCTGGAGAAATTCCGGGTCCTGTCTCGAAGATTGCTTCGGCATTTCCCCGATCCGATTGATCTTCACCTTTCAGCGGGGTTTGCTCCCGGCATTTGGGCAGACCCCGACGCAACCGGCGATGCCTGAACATGTCATGTTTCGATTTTAGTCAGTGCAAGGAAAACCTGCTGTAACACATGCGGCGTCTGCTGGTTATTGCTTAACAGAGGCGCTCGGACGTTTTACCGTGGCTTCGACCAGGCGAGCGGTGTTCGGGGGGAAACGTGATTCGAAAGATTCATACGCAGGCGGCCAGCGAGGAACGCACGGTTCTCCGCGTTAATACAGTTGATAGGTCGGTGGTTAAACAGGACCCCGAGCCGCATGGCGGTGGCATCCGGCGCACGTCTGTGACGTCTAAGAGGCCCAGCATGAAGTCGCCGCGTCAAAGGTCTTCGAAGATGCGCGGGGTGAAACTGCGCGAACCCTCGTTCACAAAGAACCTGCGCCATCGAATCCTGGCTGTATCGTTGGCGATTGAACGGTCTGCCCGTCTCCTAACGGAGATCACATATCGACGAACGATCATGCGATGTCGTCGAGAAGGTTGCGAACTAAAACGAGGTCTTCGTGCCGAGCATAGATTCTATTGGCGGATATTGGTACGTCGCACGTTTGCGGATGCAGCGGCGGGGCATGTTTCGAGGAGGCGTCCTCGTTTGCGTCGTCTGGCCGCGCTGCTCGAGCGAGACGCCGATCGAATCGCTCGAAAAACGTGAAGGCAGGACGCGGAGTCGGGCCGCGCGGGTGTTCGCGGCAAAACGTGGATTGAGGATGAAAGAGTGAAAATCCAGATTGCATCTGGCCTTCACCATGAGATGGCTCAACATCGTGCAGATCTCGCTGGACCGCTTCCGGTAGCGCCTGACGTCGATGTTCTGATTCTTGCTGGCGACATCCATGAGGGTAGCAGAGCTATCGACCTGTACGGTCACTGTCGTTTCCTGTCGCCTATATGTCAGGAAACCAATTTTTGGATCCACGGGCACATTCATGCATCAAGCGATTACTGGATAGGTGATTGCCGCGTCATCTGCAATCCGCGAGGGCGCCCGGGCACGAACCGCGACAACCCTGGCGCGCCTTATGAGAACGCCAATCTCGACCCCTCACTCGTCATAGGACTCTAGCAGTGAAACAGCGAATCCTCGGAGAAAGTGATGTCAATTTATATAGATACTGATGTTGGCGAATGCCCCGAGATCACGCTCGAGTGCTGGTCGATTCGGGAAGTAGACGGCGGGAACCGCTATTTCGTTGGATTCAACACTGTTCACTATGATGGTCGTGTAAGTACGCCTATCGTCTCGTTTGACTCGCGCACAAGATTGGGAATGACATCCAGTGGTCGACAGTATCGGCTATTGGGTCGGGCCGGGTTTAATAAGGATGCCGAGTACGTGTGGAACCGCGTGCGGAGCATCTGGCAGATATCAAGCTGGTCTGACATCACGCAGCAGCTATGCCCGGATTGGCGAGATCCGGTCCCGGAGGCGGAGCGGACAATGGATTCGTCCCAAAGCGACAAATGCTTGACGCCGCCCTCGGATGCTGAGGAAGGCTAGTAGGTTTGCCGTGAATGTGGCGCGTATCATCAGCGCGACATCAATGCGGCAGTGAACATTCTCGCGGCGGACGTCGCCGTCTTGCAGAAGGAATCCGCGTCCTTTCCGCGCCATGCGCGGCAGCCGCAGGCTGAGGGCGGGAGGACGTCAAGGTCTGTCGACCGACCAACAGCGCTGAGGCATGTTCTTGAGTATGGGGTGACGATGACAGTTGGACGTAAGCGCAAACGCACGAGGCCTCGTGATGTGAACTTGCGATGGCTTTCGCGCGAGTTGGACAATGCGTTGCGGCGGGGAGAAGCTCTCGCCGAGATCAAGGAGATGCGTCCACGAGAATTCGTCGACTTGATGACCAGTTCGTCTTTCGAAGTAGGGCGAATCTTCAAACGTTGTCTCAGAGATGCACTCTATGACTTGCGGCGGGACACGAGTAGAAAACGGTCACGAGTTCGACATGGCACAGATACGTAGACTCATCTCGAACCAGCGAATATCGGGCGGGATCGTCGCTGTCTTCGCGCGGCCTTATATCAATATCTGGCTGACAATGAAGGCTGCAGTATGAATGAGGCCGACAAACGCGAATTAGTGATATGGACAGCGCGAGCGCACGTCCGCGAGTATCTCGACGAGTCGGATGAGCTTCCGTTGCTTTCCACCAAGGCAGGAAGTCGAGAGTGGCGTGAGCATGAGGCGTTGCCCACGGACGACGCGGGCATGTGTCTGGTCTGTCTGCTTGCAGATCTGAGAGCGTCGTCCCGAAACTATTTTCCGATAGACTCCTCAATGAAACCTGAACGACTGATGACCGTTTTCGTCGAGCGGATAGCCCGTTCGGAAGACGCGCAGGGCGAACCCGTGGCCCGGTTCGATATCGTTTTCAAACCCAATGTCGCTTCGGCCGGAGTTCTCCTGAAGGGCGCGCCCCGTCTGGACGTTGGGCCTGTGCCTTGTGCGCAACGAGACGGTGTCTGGGAAATCATGCTCAAGCTTTTGTCTGTCATGTACGCGGGAACTTGAGCCGCATGAGGGCCGCCGGTCTCAACAACTTGTGGACATTGCGGAAATCCGAGGTATCGTTCGCCGCTTCGTCGACAGGGCGATGGCGTCCGTGGACCTAGGCCGGTGCGTTGTTTCCACAAACGTTCTGATGCCCCTTCCTTTTGCGTCGATGACGTCGACGATTTCGGAAGCAAGTTAAGTGGCATCCGGAGGTGGGACCTGTTGCAAGCGGAGTTAAGCCGCCGAGCGACGGGATGTGTCAGAGTCGTGTGGGTGCGCCTTGTTCCGTCGGTTCTCCAGCATCATTCCCCTGCATTCTGGCGATGAACAATGGCAACGGAATTCCTCCCGAATCTTGCGGCTGTGGCGCCCGTCTACAACCAGGGCATAGTCAAGCGTGAGTTCCTCTCCAGGTGATATATCGCGCAGCGCGTAAATGAAGATACGGCTATTCGACAGCTCTGCCTCTCAGTTGGGCAAGCATGCGTGATTCAACCAACGAGCGCTGTTCCCGCCTTTGTTGCCATCAATGACAATTCCTTCCTGGATGTCGAAGAAGAATGTGTGTCCTGGCTGGGAACGGTCACTTGGTAGCTGGTTCAAGACGTCCTCCCAACTGACTGGAGCGCCCTTGTATTCGCAGACAAATTCGACCGCGACAATAGTATTGTTCGCAAAAAGTCCCCGTCCGTGCACTGGTGAGCGGTGCACAACAATGCGCGGACGTACTTTGCGAACAGCTTGATTCATGACAGCATCGCCATTTCGGGTCGGTTGGAGGAGGCGCTATGCCAGTGGAGTCACCGGCACGAGTTGCAGACATACCGATGCTGTCCAGCCAAAATATGGCTGTCAAACGGATCGCGACAAACCTGACGCGAGTCCGCTGTCATCCGCTCCCGGGAAAAAAGGAGGCGTTGACCGGCTGCTCCTTTCGCCTCGTTCGAGTAGACGTCTATCTCAAAGCCGACGAAATCCAGCGCCCCGCGACGGCAGCAAGTTGTACCGGCACGGCATTACCCAGTTGACGCATGGCCTGGGACCACGAGCCCGGAATTTCGAATGTGTCCGGCAATCCCTGAAGTCGTGCAGCTTCCCTAACTGTGAAGTGGCGACTGGTTCCATCAAGGGCTACAAACATGTTTTCTCCACCCGGTACGCCGTGAACGCCCGATTTGAGCGTTTTTGCCGGTTCGTCGATGAGGCTTCCGGTATGCCCTACGTATTGCTTCGCCGTGCCACGCGGTTCGTGCCTGGTCACTTTGGCTTCGCATGAGGGAATGCCGAGATCCAGGAATGCGTCACGGCAGGTAAGCCATGCCGCTTCCGCTGGCGGCTTGGTTGCCCGCGCTAACTTATTGAGTCCGGAGCGTGCGGAGCGCGGAATGAAGGCATCGTCGAGGCGCGGCAGGTTGTGACGCCGCCAATATTCATCGGTAACCCACTTGTCGAGCAGAAGTCGGTCTTCACTGTGCGACTTCGAGGGAAACGGAAACAGGGAACCACAGTCGGCTCGGACCCCCGCAATAAGGACTCGCTCGCGTTTCTGGGGCGCGCCGTAATCTGCTGCGTTGACCTTGACCACGGTGACGTGGTAGCTGATTGCATCCGGCAAATCTTCAAGTCCGGCGCGCTCGAGGCAATGCAGCACATGGCCGAGGTATTCACTGAATCCTGGCCGTAGCAGGCCTTTGACATTTTCGAACAGGAACGCCTTCGGCTGCATCTCGCGGACAGCGCGAATTGCCTCCGGCCACATGTCGCGCGCATCCTTGGGCCCCGCCGCCCGGCCACCGTTGGAAAATGGCTGACATGGCGGTCCGCCAGCAACCAAGTCGACCCCGTGGTAGCTGCTCCAGTCGACAGTTCTGACGTCTGCCTCCAAGATATGCGGAACATCGCTACGGTGGGTGCCCTGAAAATTTGCACGGAGAGTCACACAGGCCGCAGCGTTGAACTCTGCCATGGCCAAATGCCTGAAGCCGGCCTGCTCGAGGCCTTTCGCCATTCCGCCGCAGCCTGCAAACAACTCAACGCAAGTTAGCCGACTGTCTGTACCTGTAGCTGCGGATTTGATTTTAGCGGCGGCAACTGCAGGCGCGTTTTCTTTGAGATAGACTTTGATTGAATGCATGACACGAGCTCAAGTTAAAGCTCGTGTAGGCGCGGTTTTTATTCAGATAGCGGACCGACTGTTGCGTTACTCAGTGCTTTAGGGCATGGGGACTGCACGTCGACAGTAGTTGGCCGTTTAAGGACTAATTTTCTGGAGGGATGGGATGGGAAAACGCGCTTGCCTCGCGAGTGGCAGGGGCGGCGTGGGGCGAAGGCTCAAGCGTCGAATCGGAATATCTAGCAAACGCAACGGTTGCGGTTGTGGCGTAACAAAGAACCAAGGCGGCAGCGATAGCTACGCATAACCTTTTATCCACGAATTGCCTGAAGACTTGGCCTTCTGGCAGACGATGAAAGTCCGTTGTCGACGGCTAAGCAGAAATAGTGTGATATTTGAGCCCGAATTCGAGGTGTGCCTATACCGAGAAACAACCGTGACTGTATATGCAGCAGACCACCCGCGTTCTCCACCTCTGTCTTAAGGACAGGCACATCCGTGCACTGCAGGAGCAGGCGCACGCGGTCAATTTTCTCTGGAACCACTGCAACGAATTGTCAGTAAAGGTGTGGGAACGTGAACTGCGATTCCTCTCAGGCTATGATTTTCACCTGTTCACAAAGGGCGCTGGCAGGGCAGGCCTTGACCTCCACTTGGCAACGATCCAGGCGGTCGCTGAAGAATATGCAGTGCGCCGCAGGCGGGCCTGCAAGATCAAGCCGCGCTGGCGGAAGTCTGCCGGTGTCCGGCGCTCGCTGGGCTGGATACCTTTCAAGGCGAGCGCGATCCGCTATCGCAACAAACGGCTGTTCTTTGGCAAGATGGCGCTGCCGCTGTGGGACTGCTATGGTCTTTCCAACTTTGAACTGGGCGCTGGAAATATCAGTGAGGACGCACGCGGTCGCTGGTATATCAATATTTCCGTGACCTTGAAGTCACAGTACGGGCCACGCCGCTTCGACGCGACGAGGTCCATCGGCACTCGCCTCGGATTGAAGGACATCGCCGGGCTGAGCTGCTTTGACACGCACCGATATTGACCGATTGGGTCGATGGCACTGAAATGGATGCAACCGTTGAGTCGCACTGTGCAACTGCGCTGGAACTTAACTTTGCGGCCAGTTGTATGCTCTTCGCGCGGCAGATTCTGCTTTCACTTACGTTCAACGATATCCACTACTGACGCCAGGTACGCGAGAGCGAGCTTCCGGCGAAGGATCGTTTCGTCAGTCGACGCGCTTCTTTCCCGACGGTGCGGGAGCGGTGTCAGGCGGCAACTCGAAATGTTGTACGGACTGTTGGGCGCTAGTGGCCTGTTTAAGCCACTGGGCATTTCGCCTCAGCCTTCCCAATTATCTCCAGTCGCATTGCGCTAGCGTGCTTCCGTACATGCTGGTTGCTCGCTCTTTATTGCCAAATGCCACGTCTTCCAGCTTGATTCCGAGTTCTTTGATTCGGGGGCGGAGATACGCAACGATGGCATTCCTCTTTCTTTCATCTATTAAGTATTCGTCCTTCAAAAGGCTATCGACTCATTGTCTCCGTGCACAGGTATTGCGCGGGGGGGAGCCTGACAGTACAGCCCGGGCGGCTGGTGTTGAACATCGTCACTTCGACACTATTTGGGAGTCAGTGTTCGATAACGTCGGGCACGGTGAGAAAGAACGTTTATTGCACACGATTTAATAGCAATGGGATCCGCATGCATGGCATAGTTCGATTGTTTATCAACAAGAGGGAGAGTTGCAATGGCAACACTAGAACAGATTCAGTCGAAACTGAAGAAGCTCCAGGCCCAGGCGGAAGTGATGTTGGCAAAGAAAGCACAGACCGCAGTGGACCAGATTCGGGCGTTGATGCTTGAGCACGGTCTTACTACTGCGGACATTGAAACAAAAACGAAGCTAACGCGAGAAGGAAAGACCTCAAGGAAAGTCGCGTCGAGTATTGGGAAAGTCGTGGCGGGCGTCAAAACCAAAGGCGCAGCCAAATACCGACACCCGAGAACGGGTGCAACGTGGAGTGGCCGTGGGCGCGCGCCTGCGTGGATAGCTGACGCAAAGGATCGCACCAAATTTTTGATTGAAAGTACGACCGGCGCTACCGTTACCGTAAGTGGAACCACTGCGGGTAAGCCGAAGGCTGCTGCCAAAAAGCTGACGGTCTCCACCCGAACAGTTGCTCGCACGGGGCAGCCGAAGGGGCCGCAGCCGGCTATGTACCGCGATCCAAAGTCTGGCGCGACATGGAGTGGGCGGGGCCGCGCACCGGCCTGGCTTGGCACGGACCGTGGCAAATTCCTGATCGATGGCGCAATTGCAGAATCAGGGGAAGCCGGTGCTAGCGCGACAGCCAAACCCAAGACCGCGCGCGTTAGCAAGGCAGTAGGCAAGAAAAATGTAGTCGACAACGTCGTTGCAAAAAAAGCAGCAACGAGACAGGCAACGGCTGGTAAAAGGGCTACCGGTGCAAAGGTGTCGGCTAAGAAAGTTGCAGGCGCGCCTGTTGCAAGAAAGGCCGTGGCCAAGAAAACGCCTGGGCGGACGGCCGCTGCAAAAAAGGTTGCTGCGACCGCTGAAGTTGTACCTGCTATCCCGGTAGTTTCTACGGCCGAGGCAGTAGCCTGATCCGTTGGAGGAGCGGGCTTGCAATGGCGACGGGACGCAGTGTTCCGTCGCGCACATCTCGTTTGCCGTCGTCGGCGGCAATAAATTTGATATCGTCTGATAGAGTCGACAAGCCCGCGACGGTCGTCCCGCGATAAACACGATGCTTTGCGAGACGGTCCGCAGGACTATCAGCTCTCGATTACTGTCACGAGTGGGCCGCTCCAGTCGTAAGCGGCTCGCCCAGGCCATTCATCCATGCGCGTACGCGTGAGGCACGATGGTGATCTGAACCTGCCGGTCAGGTAGCGGGATCCGGTGGACTGTCTGGCAGCAAGGGGGGCGCGAATCCAGCTGAGTTCCACACCAACGTCTGACCAACTGGGGCTCCACAGTATGGATTACATCACAGCGCAAAAGGCAACAAGCCGCGTCGTCATATTGCCGCCAGCCGCTTCCTTGCTCCGGCGGTCATAAACTGTGCAATGACCGTTTCCTTGATCAAATCCGGCTGTACCGGGTTCAGATACTTCGGGCCAGGGTAAAGCTCGTGAAAGAGATTGCGGATGGCATTGATGTGAGCCTCGGGTTGCCCACCGAGCTGCGGAGCGCAGCGAACCAACACGTCCGCCGCCTCGCAGTCGACAGCACCATCGGTAACACAAATCAAAGCAGCGACTTCGCAAAGCGCAGATTCAAGAAATGCCGGAAGCTCACGTAGTCTCGCGTGGTCGCACCAGAAACGCTGTTCGCGTTCTGCGAGCCAGTGTAACACCGCGCCGCTCCCACTCATGGATGCGCCTAACAGACGCGAAAGCACACTCGCGTGTAGCAAAAGCGTGTTACTCACATCCTGTGGTTCCTCCAGCGCAAGGGGGATGGCAAGCAGGCCCAGCCGCTTACGAAATTCTGTTTCTGCCTTGCTGGCGGTCGAGAGCCGGCTCTTCGCGCTATGTCCAATACCTTCCAGGCGAATGATTTCCGTGGCCCTGCTCTGCAGAAGATCCCCTGTGGTTCCCCTCTGTCGACGCGCCTTGTCCAGCCAGGATCCCGCAGTGCGCGCAAGCAAGATCAGCCGTGCCTTCCCCTTTTCGCGATGAAGCACCTGCAACACTGCATTGAGAGTTTCGGGAGACTGTTCCGCGTAGTCGATGATGGCAATAGTTGACTGACCAATCGTCCGCAAGCTTGGCGGCCGGTCGGAGTCTGGAGTCCAATTCACAAAACCGCCCGACCATTGCCCTGTTGCCAGCAAGATCCGGCCGAACTGTCGACTGAAGCGTGTCTTACCGACACCGCCGTCGCCAACGATGATTCTGATTCTGAACTTGTCCGACGTTTCGCTCCATTGGCAGAATTCCGTGATTTCCTTGCGACGCATATGGAACGGAACCACCTCGTAGTCCGCCCGCAGCAACGCTGCGGCTGGGGCGTTTCCCGCCTCCCAGCGGTAGGTTTCGATGACCGCATCGATGGCGCGAATCCTGCCAGACGACCGCCGTTTGCCTACGTCGGTCTGACCGACTCCGCGTCCGACGAGCTCCGGGTGATCAGCGAACAATGACCGAAAGGCATCCACGGAAGCCGACAGGTCTTGTTTGAAGAGCAAGTCACGAAGACGACTGAGTTCACCTGAATACAGTATCGGATGTCGAACATCCCGTTTTGCCGCAATCTGTATGATCAGGAGAGAAGGAAAATCGAAGTCGGCAGCGGTGACCTGGCGGCCAGCGTCGCAGAGATCCGGCATGAGGTCCTGGGCAATCCTGCACACCTTCACGTTTAACGGCTGATTAAGGTTGAACGCCGCAAATCCCGCTTCAGGCGGAAAACAACGCGCGCGGGCAGTCTGGATCGCCCAAATCAATTGTCGTCGGATTCGTGCTCCGTCAATAGCGACTTCGCCGGCTCTCTGATAAGTGCTTTCCACTGCTCCGAACACAAATCCGCTCGAGAGATGTGCCTCCAGAAGCTCGACCAGAAGCTTGCTTTCCGACAGGCGGCTAGTGGCCACATAGCGTCTGAAACAACGATCTATCGCATACGCATCGGCCGCGTAATCTAGCGTGGCAAAAAAGTCCGTTTGCGATGGCCCGTCAATCATGTACGTGGATGACGCGACGCCCTGAGAAATGTGCCGCCACTCGTGCAGCAAGAACAGCTCGACCGCGAATTGCCGTGTGCGCGCCGATGTGCCTGAGCGTGACCAAAAACTCGCATACGCATTCAGCAACGGCGGGAAAAGCACCAGCCTCCGTTCCTCCTGCCGGTGGTCAAAAAATTTATCTGGAGTATCAGCGGCCCCTAACTCGACGTCAAGTTTGAGAATATCTTCCCGACGTACGTTTGGCCCCAAACTGAGCGATCGCCAGTTATTCGATGGACCATCAAGCCAGCTCTTCCATGTGTCCAAAGCCTTTCGGAACTCGTCTATGACGTCATCCTGATTCATTGCTTTTCTCCCGAAGCATTCCGGAGCAGATGCGGTGACTCGACAGACTCAAGGTCTACTGAATTGCCTGCGTGAACGCTTTCGCCAGATCCTCTAACGGAAGATCGGCGGCGAGACGAACAAACCGCTCGGCCGCCGACTGGAGATCAGTAGCATCGAGCTCTTCCCTGGTCATAAGCTGCCCACTTGAGCTGATGCTGGACAGCTGACACATCGTCGCAAAAGACGCCCTCATGTCTCGCTCCTCATGCTGCAGGCTTAACAGCAGCGCATAGCTGTTCCACAGATCCTCCCGTCCCACGACCTGAACCGTCGCCTCGTCCAGAAGTTCGCTACATGTCGCTTCAAGCTTGGTCCGCGCCGCAGCGGTCTCGCCAATTGATGCTTTGGCGGCAGCGAAATTGGAGAGCATGGAAAACAATTCTGCACGATTACGCGGACGCACGAGTCTTGTCTTGCGCTGCCAGGCCTCCGCGACGGTGATTACCCGCATCCCCGAAATGAGCTTTCCTGCGGAAAGCAGAACGACGGAGCGACTTGCGAGTAAGGCGACTCGTTGGGCGATGACTGCTGGATGCCGCTTCCACGTGGAAGTCCGGAAGATAAGCTCCGAATCGCGGTCAAGCAATGTGGCTTTTTCGGCGTCTTTCGTCGTATGCGCGAGCATCGCGGCAAGATTCGCTGCCTTGTATCGAAGCAGGAAGCCGTCCAGACTCACCTCAGTCCATCCTGCGGGCAGCATACGTATTACGCCTACAGCCTTGGCAAGCACACGTTTCGCCTCACGAACCGATGCGAGGCGATATGCAAACAGATTGGTGGCGTTTAGCAAGATAATTGCGACCTGCTCGGCACAACGATGCGGATAGTCCTGAACCAATTCCTCGACCGCGTCGCAAAGCTCCTTCAACGCCTTCTTTGCTTTCCGACGCTGTCCAGTTCCAATCAGGATTTCAATCGTAGACTGACTGCATACCGCCGAAAATTCGAGCGCCCTTGCAACATCGTCCATTTTGCCAATAACTTCATGCGCCTGCGCACACCGTTGTATGGCGTCTTCGAAACGATCGTCCTCGATTAACAAGTCGATATATTTGACAAGGATCCCTGCGAGGGTTTCGCTGGCACCCTCAGGATTATCGCGGAATTGATCTTCGAGTTGCGGGATCAAATCCTCGAGCACCGCAAAATATTCCGGCGTATCCTCTTTGTTGGCCTGCAGCGCGGCATGATTAGCCCGCACGCTTGCGCTGACCAACGATAGTTGATCCGGTGCATGGTCGCTCAGATCAACGTTTGTCAGCACCTCCTTGGCTTTTTCAGGCTGCCCAAGATACATCAACCTTTCCACCCGGCGATACTGGTTGGCTGAGGACGCTCCGGCACTCTCGACGTCGTCCGAACGTTCGATCAGCAACTCAAGCGCCCGGAGTCCGACTTGCCCAAGGCTGGTGTGCTGGGTTTCAATCAGGCGATCAAGTTGGCGAAGCACCTCATTTGATTCTACGCTTGGAAGTGCTGCTTCAATGTAGTGGACCAGCGGCTCCGCTTCGGCCTCGCTAGCGGCGATCAGCGCCTCGACGCGCCCATGGGCGAGAAAATCCTGAACGTGCTCGCGAAGGAGCAGGCTCATTCCGTCATGTTCGCGCGCCGCACGGGTAAAGTTAATCAGCTGGTTGATCCGCTGCCTCTGTTTGACCTCACCATCGACCACATTACCCATGAGGCTAGCTCCTAACCGGAAAGTTGAGGAACGACATCCCGGCACAGCTTGCGAACATTACGGCCATCAGTATCAACCACGGAAGCAAGCGACTGGTCTTTCTCGCGCATCGTTGGTCATTAGGGCGAGCTTGCACACCCTGTTCTCTCGTCGCTAGCGCGCTCGAAACGGCCGCCGCGATAACGCAAGAAACGAGCGCGAGCCCAGACATTGCCTGGAGCAGTGACAAGACAACGGCCACGAAACTGACGGGGGAATAGAAGCCGTAGCCCACGGTGGTCATAGTCGACGCACTCAATGCCAATGCGGCAGCCGGGCCGGTCAACGCGTTCTTGAACTCGGCACCGAGTTGACCGACGACGAAGTAGAGGTTGGCATAGATCACCGTCAGCGAGACAAACATGAGCCACGCGGAGCCGATGCCATCTGCAATACTTGCCTGGCTTTGATTTTTCGAAAGTAAATGACTAAGCATCGATTTTCGAACGATGCACAGACTTAAGTCGATCCAGCCATAGACAGCAACGGCAAACGCGAGAGCAGCAAAAAGCGATGGATGACCACGAGATTGCTGCCAGCAGAAGGCGTGAGCACTCAGCGCACCGGCTTGAACAAACAGAAAACCCCAGTTCCAAATCGCGTTCCGCCGCTCTCGCACAATGATTTGCGGATTATCAAAGGCCGGAAGCGAGTGAAGCGCCCCCTCGGAAGCCCATCCCTGAGCGATCCTTGCGAAAGAAAACATCGATCCTCCGTCCAGTGGAACCGATGGGAATGAGTGCCCCATTCGCACCGCAGGGAAAAATACTTTCTGGGAGCAAATGAAACGAACGGTGCTCCCCGGTGTCCATTACCCAAACCGTTTGCGCATGCATGTGACCCGCGAACACCTTTAGCTGCGCCGCCGGGCCTTTTCCAATGCATCACATCTCAAGGAAAGTGCCATAGCTAATCGGTCTTCGGACACGCCTGGGAGCGACGCGACCCTAGTGTAATCGTCGATCTCACCGAGACTGTCTCCGAGGTCGCCGCGGATTTCTGCGCGTACGATCAAAGCATCTGCTAGGAGGTCCACCGGGGCACCTGCCAATTGAATTACGGAGGTTAGAGTCTCGATTGCCTCATGCGTTTTTCCGCGAGTCTTCCGTATGCAAGCAATGTTGAAGAAGGAGCGTGCCAATAATTTGTCAGGGGCATTTGGAAGTTGAATAACGCTCATATAGTCACTGATTGCGCCCTCTTCGTCGCCTTTTCCTGACCTCGCTATTGCCCGGTAAACAAATGCCGCTGCCGTCGTATGAACATCTATAGTTGCGCGCGACAGGGCGGAGGTGTAGTCGTTGATCGCACCATCCGTATCATCTCGTTTTTCTTTCATTTCGCCGCTTAGAAAATATGCCCGCGCCACCAAGTCATCCGGTGCGCCAACGACGGTAGCTGCTGCGTTGACGTCGTCTATCGCTCCGTCGTAATCCCCGTTTGCGCGCTTCTCGAGTCCTCGCAGATACAGTGCCGTTGCCTTAACGTCTGGCGACACGGCCGAGATTGCCAGAACGGCCGAGAAATCCTGGATCGCACCGTGGCTATCGCCGCACTCCGACCTTGCAATGCCACGCGCGTGAAGCGCCTCAGCGCTACGCCCATACGAGTCACCGGTCAGTGCGACGACAGATGTGAAATCGTCAATTGCACCATTGAGATCTCTGCTCCGGTGCCTAATCAGACCACGTTCGAGTTGCGCGTTCGCCAGTACATCCGGGGGTGCATTGGATAGTGCTATCGCCGTGGAGAACTCTTCGACGGCTTTCTGATCGTCGCCCCGGGTCTTCAGGACGATTCCCAGAAAGTAAGTCGCGAGGGCAACGACGTCTATGGGAGCGTTTGGAAGTCGTCGGGCCGTTTGCAAATCTCGGATCGAATCATCCCAATCTCTATTTTCATCTTTTGTAAGTGCCCGTTTCATCAATGCAAAGGCGATCAACGATACCACTGCGGCGTTACGTTGAATGGCACGCGGATAGAGGGCATCAAAGTCCGAATAAGCGCCCAAAACCTCAGCGCCGGACACGATCTTTGCCGCCTCGATTAGACAACTGACTTCTGGGTCAACTCCAATTAAATCAGCCGCCTCCGAAAATCCGCTAAGTGGTTTGATAAGTGATAAATCCGACTTATTGTCTGCTGCAATGAGCGCCGCAGTTGTTTCTACCATCGCGCTTGCCTCTCGTCGCATTAGAGGGCGCTTGTGCTCAATGAGCCATCGTCGCGCCGCCGAATGACGGGTGTCATGGCCATAAGTAGGAAACGGCCCGTCGCTGAGCACGTTACGATCGGCCAGCGTATCGAACGCCGCTTGCGGGAGGTTCATCCCAAGGATGTGCCGAACCGCTGACCAGCTGTGTAGGTCGAAACGAGGAAATAGCGCGAGGCGCGCGGCCAATCTTCGAGAAAATTCGTCAGGAAGGTCATTCAAAGCGTATTCAAGGTCCGCATATCGTAAGGCCTGCGCATCGCGCGCAGCCCGGATGATGTCATCGGGCTCTTGCAGGGCTCTACGAGTGTTAGGGTCCGTCCAAAATCCTATAACGCCAGGGTATCCGTCAATCAGGTCGATAAGCTCACGTTCACCCAAGCTCGTAGATGCTGGCGCAGTCTGACGCAGGAAACGGATAGCTCTGCACGCTTCGTCAGGATCTGAGAGATCCATCGATGATAGTTCGTACACTTCTGCGGAAGCACTGAGCCTACAAATGTTACGCGCTCTTGCATTCGCGGCGCTGCCCGTGACGTGGTCCGGGTCTGGATGGCGAATACAGAGGAAGACGTGACAATGCGACCAGTCCATCAGATGCTTTAGATATGCCTCAAGCAAAACTGATTCGGATTCGACTGAATCGGACTTTCCCCATGCATCGAGAATCAGCAGGACTCGACGCGCGCTTGCCTTCGCTACAAAATCAACTAGTGAACACGCTTGGTCGTATGGAAGCGGGGTAATTTGCAGGCCTCCAGAAAGCAGACCTTTCTGTGCACTGGCCAGGCTATCGAAGGCAGAGCGGATCAGTTTTGCAGCACCCCCGGAAAGTTGCTTGCCTGCAACGTTTTCAAACACCATGCCGAAGACTTGGCCCATGCGCGGTACGAGGTTGTCTTTGTATTGATACCAAAGGCTTTGCGCCTGATCTCCTAAAGTGGAGTCGGCGAGCCAGCGGGTGTAAAGGTCCGCCACCGTGTACAGGATGTGACTGCTTTCTGGTCCCTTCGCCTCGTGGTATCCGATTAAGTAGTTGCCGTTGTGAAGCAGTCGGCGCGCCACTTCTGTCACAGTCCAAGTTTTTCCGATCAAAGGCCGCCCCACGATCGCGGTTAACCCTGGGACTTGGGCTCGATGTAAAAGTCGCTCAACATCCGCCTCACGCCCGAAAAGAACTTCCTTACGGTCTTGCGGAAAGTCTTCGTCCTTCATACAACCCTCGTTGGCGAAGCCGGCAGAACAACTTCAAACTTACTGACAATCATATTACTCGCACATGGAAGTCTGCACGAGCGTCTCGCAGCACTCAGGTCTGCGATCATCACTGATAGCCGCCCCGAAATCGCGATGGGGCTTCAGACACATGTTTGATTCTGATCTGCGAAATTTCATGACTTTCGTCGATCGGAGCGATGGATTGCCTTAACAGAATTGTATGGAACTGGGACATAGGTAACGTGTATCGGGACATGGGTAACACTCTGGAAACGTCTTTTCCGGAGCTGAGCATGTCGTGGAACCCGAGAGATTCTTGACGACATCATCTGGCTGAGAAAACTTGCACATCGACGTCGGCAAATGCCACGCCGAAGCCGGCAGCCACCATGGTGATGACGGTGGACATCTGGCCCGACAACGCCTGAACACGGGGACGAAAACCTGCTTTTCCGCAAATGGTCATCGTCATCGCATAGAAGCAGGTACCCCACCTCTCTACGCCGCATGAGCTCCGCGGCAAGCAACCACACACGAGTCCACGCTGCTTCTTGAAAAACGGGCCAAGCGTGAAGCCGGGATTGAGGGGCAGTGATCAAACCCGGCGCACAACTGATTGAGTGTCCGACGTATTTTCAGATACCTCAAAAAATTGCAAGAGAGAATTGACCAAATGGATACGCAAATTCCCTTAAGTTCACTAACCATCCGTCGATATAAGTATGAAGAATGTGCTTCATAATTCATGAATTTGGAATGGCAGCCAATGGCTGCTGACCGCAGCAGCGTCGCAAGATCTGCGGGAAGCTTGGTTGGACGACAATTTTGCCGGCTCGTGACATGCTCAATGCAAGGGGTTCCATAGATATGAAACTGTCTTTTGTCCAGAAGCTCTGGCTGCCGTTAGTTCTGAGCCTGTTCTGTCTGGCCGGCATATCAAGCTACGACGCTTACCAGACGAAAGAAATGCGATTGGCCGAGCGCAAGGCGGACCTGAAACACGCGTCGGAGATAGCGCTGACTGTCGTCAAGACTTTTGGCGATCAGGTAGCGGCCGGCACCATGCCCATAGTGGAAGCCCAAAAGCGTGCAATGGACTGCATCCGGAACATGCGGTACGGAGAAGGACGCTATCTGGCGATTCTCAATTCCAAGCCAACTGTTCTGATGCATGCAACACAACTGGAGTTGAACGGCAAGGACGTCAGCGACGTCAAGGATCCGAATGGTGTTTACATCTTCAGAGATATGGTCTCTGTCATCAAGCGCGACGGCCAGGGCTTTACCGCCTATAGCGCGATGAAGCCGGGAACAAGCGGAACTTCCCCAAAAATTGCCTACAGCGTTAGCTATCAGCCGTGGGACTGGATTCTCACCACCGGGCTCTATATCGATGACATCAATGTGGCATTCCGCTCGTCGTTGTATGAGAGCCTCGGAATTCTTGTGGTATTGGCCGGCGTCCTGTCGGCTGTCGTGCTACTGCTCAACCGGAGTATCTTCCGCTCAATAGGTGGCGAACCGACCTACGCCGCCCAAATAGCCAATCAGATTGCCGATAACGACCTGACTGCCGTGGTAGTAACGGCACCGGGTGACCGCTCAAGTCTGTTGTTTTCGATGAAACGCATGCAGGAGCAGCTCACACAGACAATCGGCATGATCAAGATTTCGGCCAACTCAATTGCCACTGCCACGCACCAGATCGCAGCAGGAAACCAGGATCTGTCACAGCGCACCGAAGAGCAGGCTGCGTCGCTTGAGCAAACAGCCGCTAGCATGGAGCAACTGACATCAACCGTCACCCAGAACGCTGACAATGCCAGCCAGGCCAATCAGCTCGCCGCGCGGGCCGCGCAGGTGGCCGAACAGGGCGGAGCGGTAGTATCCCGCGTAGTTGAAACCATGGAGGGTATCAACGCCAGCTCTGACAAGATTACCAGCATTGTCGGTCTCATCGAGGGTATCGCCTTCCAGACCAATATTCTCGCATTGAATGCAGCCGTCGAAGCCGCGCGGGCAGGTGAGCAAGGACGAGGATTTGCGGTAGTGGCTTCGGAAGTGCGTTCACTGGCACAACGCTCCTCGGCCGCGGCCAAGGAAATCAAGGATCTGATCCACGATTCAGTGGAGCGGGTACAGGCTGGCGCCGGTCATGTGCAAGAAGCCGGAACGAAGATGCGCGAGATCACTCACGAGATCAGGCGCGTGACAGACATCATGGGCGAAATTACCGCCGCCTCGCAGGAACAGAGTAAGGGTATCAGTCAGGTCAGCCAAGCCGTCACGCAGATGGATGAAGTCACGCAACAGAATGCAGCACTTGTGGAACAGGCCGCGGCAGCAGCCAGTTCCCTCGAGTCGCAAGCGAGTGATCTGACCGCTTCCGTTTCAATGTTCAGGCTCGATGCCTCACACGTCATCGACGTAACCCCTCCTGTCGCGCAACAACAGCCTGCTGTGGAGCGCGTGAGGACATCAGGCACGCCCGTTCCGAAGCGCTCCGCTTCGGAGCCAGTTCGTGAGACGCAAGGTGCCGAAGTTGGTGAATGGAATAGCTTTTGAAGAACATCCGTATGACGGGTGATTTTTTACAGACGGAGCAAAGCGCATCTGTAAACGGCGGTGTTAAGGCTGACCCAAATCTCAAGTGCAACGTTGAATAAGGCAGAGGCAAAGCCAGTCATTAGTGTACAACTCGTCCAAATGCGTCGGACACAATTGCTGCGGGCTGTGGGCGATTAGCCCTTCTGAGTGAGACTAAAAATGAATCATATCAATGAGGTGCTGGACCAGGTGACCACGCTCGTGGACGCTAACAGAAAAAAACTGGGGGTTCTGGGAGCTCGGGCGATGGTTTTGGGCGCATTTCTCGAGGCCGCAATGCCCCACTTCACGACGTCGCAGCGCGCCGAAATCAGCCGATCATTTCGACGAGGTATTGAAGAGGCAATGTCGTTGATGGACGATCTGGTGTTGCCCGCCGAATATCACTCGGCACTGCTCGAACTCACCAATGCCATCCTCGCCACGCTGGGCCAGCAATCGGTCGCTCGTGGATAGCCGAACGTTGCTCCCAGCTCGACTCCTATGCCTTCGCAAAAGTCAAGTCCTCTTGCAAAGAAGCGGTCCAGCTTCGTACGAAGTGCCGAGTCCGAGTAAGAGAGGAGCGCTCCTAAGATAGCCCAAAAAGATTTGAGTCGCGCTTCATCAATCTCGATTACCTGTAGATCCACCGATTTTTGCCATGCGGCAACCCAGACAGCGGAGACGCTGCGTCAGCGCAGATCAACGGGCACCAGATATAGCATCGTGTTTGGGTAGCCCGAGACGTAGCAAAGCTATGCCGACCGCACACCGTCTTTAGGAGTTTACAAGCTCTGTGAATGCCTTGCCCGCAGTGAACTTGACGGTTTTTGCAGTTGCAAACTGAATTTCCTTTCCCGTTGCGGGATTGCGTCCGGTCCGTGCCGCCCGTGCGCCTGAGCCAAACGACCCAAATCCGATATTTTGCACGCTCTTCCCATCGATTACGGCCTTCATCACCGTATTAATGAAGGCGTCAATCGCCTCGGCAGTTGATGCCTGCTCGCACCTGATGCGGACGCAACGGCATCGATGAGTTCCTGTTTGTTCATACAAGAGTCCTTCTTCGAAAAGAAATAACCATACATGTTAAAGGGCACTGTACGCCACGGGCCACAATCCGAAGTCGGTACGTGCATCGCCCGCGTATCAAGCCTGCTATGCGCTCGACAAGAATCTTAATCGCCAACTTAGACTATCGAACCAGCGTCTTTCATAGATACGCCCAATCAATAAGTTTCGGGGTATTGGTTTTTCTGTTTCTTCGTAATAGTGGCACCTCCGATGCAGACGCATCCTTCTCAAGGAGATCAAAATGAGCCGCAACACCCGAACACAAACGTCGGATCACGAGGACCTGGGTTCGCCCTACGGCAACATGCTTACTGCCGCCAACGACCAATACCATGCCGTGTGTTCGATCAATAAGCATGGGCCTGGAAAACATCAGCGCGCCCTCGAGCAAGTGTATTTGGAACAAGGCATCACCAACGACCCGTGGGAGGCTATGAACATGGCCAACTGGGAAGTCAACAAGACGAGGCGCGTCCAAGCCGGCGAGCAAACCAACCGAAAAGCGCGCCAGGTACTGGATGCCAAAGAGCGAAAACTTAAGAAGCAAAGCGACAAGGGTGTCGTGGACCCACATATTCAAGCACCCGGGAAACTTTCACCCCAGGTTTTGCCGGCGCTTGAATAGCAGTGTGAACCGGGCCCCGCATGCTCAGATCCGCTCGCGGTGCCCTCAATGCCATTGGCGCTACACCCACCAAGATATCTCTGCAAAAATGAAAACGACTCAAATGAAAAAACAAACGGTCCGCAAGGCGCACAGCGATGCTCGTGAGACACTAATTCCGAAAATTGCTGACATTTTGACGATCACAAAGGAACAGGCGGACGACCTTCTTCGCACAGTCGACGACGAAGAAATCGAGGCTTTGACTGAAGCGATGACATCGCGCGTGCAAAAAATCGCTGCCGACCTCTACCAGGAGCAGTTTGCGCTCAGCGATGAAGATGTGCGGGACGAGAAGCTGGGAGTGCGCAACTGGATACAGAACTCACTCGCGCGTCTGCCGGTGCAAAATTGGGTAGAAGCTGACGGCGTGGGCCGTGTCATCCCTCCCAAGGAGGCCTCTCTTAAGTACATCAACCCTACCGCACCCGACGAAAAGGAACTCAGGAGTGTGCAAAAGCAACTCAACAACCGTACCGCTCTTTATAAGGCGCTCATCGAGATCCTGCCCGAGAACGTGCACGCGGAGTACGCGCCCATCCTCAAGCTCGAGAAGATTGAAGTCGCCGAAGACGCGCATCCCAACTTGACCGACGTCAGCCTCGCCATAACGATTCAAGGCATCGAATGCCTCTACTACAGCGAGTACGCCAAGCGTGAGCAAGCATTTCGCCGCATCAAGAACATCCCGATTGACGCCCCGACGCCCTATAACGGGATGAGTTGGCTGGCTGTACGTGCCCATCACTATGCCAACATCCATTTGCACATATGGGATATCAACCGCGTACGGGATGCTGCCGATGTCGAAGAGATGCAGGTCCCGAAACCAGCCTCTGGCGAACCGGACTCCCCCGAAACCAATGTCAACGCTGAAATTCGCCAAAAGCCGAAGTGGGAGCTCACGCTTGAACTCGTTTGCAACATCGCGGCCAACCGTGTACTGCAGGAGACCGGCAAGATCGGGGACCTTGCAATGCGCGCTACTGCTGTGAGTGTGCAGATGCTCGACGCCCTCAACCGTCTTGGGATCAACGAGGTGCCCGCGGTCGCAAATGAGCAGGACATCCTGGATACACTCACCCAATGGTTTGGGCCCAATGGTCTCGTGGTCAATGAGTCAGGGTTCGGTACGCCCCTTGGCAACCAGGACATGGAGGTAGTCAAGTACCACTCCGAGCATGTGCAGATCCATTACCTGAAAACGCGCGGTGCCAATGCTCCGTTTGCACATGACAAGATTGAAAACCGGTTCATCTTTGCGCTGGCGATGGTTGCGGTTGTCTATGCGAAGATCCAGTTGGAGAAGGAGTTTGTCGGAAGCACCAACCCGACCTACGCCGCCTTCCCTGCACAAAACAAGCGCGATGGCTTGAATAGCCGGCTCAAAGCGTTGCCTGCCCATTCACGGGAACTCATCAAGAGCCTGTACGGGCAGATTTTCTTTAGTAACACGGAGTGGAACATCTTGCACGACGATGTCCAAGTCTACGCTGACGGCATGACAGACAAGCGTAATGTCTTGCAGACCCTGATCTTTGAGCTGTTCAAGCGCTCCGCCCCCAAGGAGTTGCTGAAGTTGCACAATATTTTTGAGAGCATGGCCGAAGAGTGGGAAACCGATTTCTACGCGCATCCCGACACCCATCTGCTTCCCGAGCCGGGCCGGATAAATTTCGTTTGCAGTGCGGTCGCGGCCATGGTGAATGCCGAGTCGAACGAGTTCTCCGTGCCTTGATCGCGAACCTGTTGCGCAGCTCGTGCTCTGGACAATCGGTGATGCCGAAACGCGAATGTCTCCCCGCACACGAACACTGATGTTCCCCACGAAGTTACCTCTTGTAGAGCTCATTCTTAAACGCGATGATCAGGTTCGTGCGGACTCGACACTTACTGCTGCAATCGCTTGTCGTCTGCGCCACCGAACATTTCTCTACTCGCGTTCCCGACCAGGACCTATCCGTTGGCGGTCGCAACTTGAGAGCGTAATCGAATCCGCGCTACATTGACCCTGATCAATGTGTCGGCGACCTGGGCAAAAAATATCCGCTGTCTTTACCGTTCCTTGCTTCGATCGAAAAAATGCCAATGCCGAAAATGCCCATGTCCTCCGTCGCGCCGAGTCTCGAGAAAGCGACTATCGCAAGCGCAGCCGTCGTGATACCACAAACGCAGAGCGCAATTATCCAAGTCCCGGCAAGCGGTATCCCGGTTCGTGTCATGGAAGGTCCAAGCGACTGGCTAACACCAACCCTCCAGATAGTTGTCGCCATCTTCTCGGCAGCCGCGAGCGCGGCCGCAATCATATGGCAGATGCGTAAGCAAAGCGAGCAGGCCGAGCAGCAGCACAGGAAAGCGGTCAAGGCGGATCTTCGACTTGATGCCTATCGGGACTTCCAGCACGTGTACGCACCGCTTACGCAGACGTGGGTGCCGTCAGCCGGTCTTACAGCGGTCCGTACTGCGGTCGGCATTGCGGTCGAGCAATTGAGAAGGACGGGGCATCAGCTGCCTGTTCTAGAGCGTACAGACCAGTTCATGCAACATGTGAACGGATACCGAGACAAGGCGCTTGCTCTGATTTTCTTCATCGAGCGATACGAGTCGCTGTTGCCGGGCTTCGACATCTTCAGGACCGCGATCAGTGCGGCGCTGCGCGACGTGGGGCAATTATTGTTGCCGGTGCAAGACACACTGCTCAAATGGCTACCGATGGAACATCCGCAGAGCACTACAACGGCGCACCAGTTTTTATCGATTCCCGTTATCACGGAGGCGGCTCAAGTCGAGATTAATGCAGCATTGGCACCACTCGATATTGCGCTGGGTCGGCTGACCTGCTGGACTGTTGATCTTTCTGTCGATATCCAGAACACCCTACTCGGGCACTACGCGGAGCAGAAAGTAAAGCAACGCGTTGCATCCGACCAGACTTTCTTCACCGTGACCGCCGCTTCAGAGCAGCGCGCACGCCTTGATGCTCTGTTTGCTGCCATGCCGTGGGGCCGCGCTTCGGGGACACATGAATGAGACACGGCCTACGCTCTCCAACGCAACTGATCCGCGTACGCAATGCGGCACGAACATTTCTTCTAGACCGTACAGCGGGCAAGCGTGGACTCACTGACCTGCCGCGCCAGGCAAGTGCGCTGTTAGAAACTTTAACAAAATGAGTTCCGGAGGCTGTTAACTTCCAACGATTGCTGTTAACCTCATCATTGTTTCGGTGACGAACAGCATATGGCCAAACCGATACTCGATGATGAGTTGTGGGCACTCATTGAACCATTGTTGCCTCCACCCAAACCCCGCCGTTCGCGGTATCCGGGACGCAAACCGCTGGATGACCGTGCCGTGTTCACGGGCATCCTGTTCATCCTGCAGACGGGCCTGTGCTGGGACCTGCTGCCACGCGAGATGGGCTGCGGCAGCGGCATGTGCTGCTGGCGCCGTCTACGAGATTGGCAGGCCGCTGGCGTCTGGGACCGGCTGCACGAAGTCCTGCTTGCGAAGCTTCGCGAGGCCGACCGGATTGACTGGTCCCGTGTCGTTGTCGATTCCTCCTCCATCCGCGCGGTGGGTGCAGGTCAAAAACGGGACCGAATCCCACCGACCGCGCGCGACCTGGTTCAAAGCACCACCTCATTACCGAAGCGCAGGGCATCCCGCTCGCAGTAATCCTCACTGGCGCCAATCGACACGATGTCACCCAGCTTCACGCGCTGGTTGACGCCATCCCGCCCATTGCTGGCAAGCGAGGCCGGCCACTTTCGAAGCCCCGCATCGTTCAGGGCGACCGGGGCTACGATCACGACAAATACCGCCGTCCGCTACACGCTGCTGGTATCGCCACCGAAATCGCCCGACGTGGTGAGCCTCACGGTAGCGGGCTGGGCAAAACACGCTGGGTCGTCGAGCGAACCATCTCCTGGCTTCACAACTTCCGACGACTACGCGTCCGTTTCGAACGCCTTGCATTTATCCACGAAGCCTTCATGAAAATCGCCTGCTGCATCATCTGTTGGCGAAAACTGAAGAACTCATTTTGTTAACGCCTGTTAGTGCGGCGCGGTTGGGCTTGTAACGCCAGCCCTCTGTGCAACCAACTCACAGTTCCGTCATCCAGCTCAGTCTGCCTGCAGTGGAACGACCGTTCTGACTTTCACGGCGACTCGGCCGTCTCGGCTCGTGCCGATTTGCCGGTGCACCTGCCTTAAGAACCGCACCGGCCGAGCGGGTGAAAAAACATCGCTACACGTACGTACATATCCGGCGACTTGATGGCTACCCGAGCAGAAATGCGACTGCTTCAAAATTTGTTGTACCAAGGGAATGGTGACGACTGTTGATCGACACACCTGTATCGCCCAGCATCCTCGAAATCGGATCGGATGACCCACCTTGCTACGGCGGGCCTTCTTGACTAAGGCTTGCATGGCTATGGAGTTGCCAAACGTTTTAGCGCGTGTTAAAGATTTGCGTCTTGCATGTCGTTATGCAGTGAAATAGGTCAGTGCCATCGCACCTACCCGTGCCTCATGAAGACGCGGGATGCACGACGCACTAGTTCTTTCGGGGGAACGAATCTTGAACCACCAACGATCGCCACGGTCGCGCGCAGCGGCTCCGGGCGAAGTCATCTATTCCGAAGGCTTCGTGGGCGACGCCGTCATCTACGTAATTGCAGACGGAAAAGTCGAAATCTTCACCCAATGCGACGAAAAAAAGATCATTCTCGCCACGCTCGGCAAGGGCGAGTTTTTTGGCGAAGCCTCGTTGCTGCCGGCCGAACCACGAGCGCACACCGCGAAGGCCATCAGCTTCTGTCAATTGACCGTCATCGCGGCAAGCGTGGTGGAAGAGGAACTCGAACGTGTATCACCGCTGCTGCGCCATATCGTGCGCACGATGATTCGACGCGTGAAGAAGAAGGACGATGTTCTCGCCACCAATACGCATGCTGATTTTCTGCCAGGTGTTCTCTCGTACGCGCATGTTTTGTCGCTGATGGCGGGTATTGAGGGCGCAGACCGGGTAGATGGGCGCGCACGCCGCGGCCAGGGGGAGGAGTGCTCGGTGCCCCTGCCCGAAGTAATCAAGAAGTGTCATGCGATTGCTGGTCATTCCCGTCCGCATGTGATGGCGATGCTCAAGCGCATGGAAAAACTCAACCTCGTCACGCTTGAACCGGGCCGCTCTGATTGCCTGAGCACCCTATCTGCGCGCCATTTGGCGCAGCCGGGCGGCAGCTCGTGACCTTCGATCCCGTGCGGGTCACGGAGCGGGCCCAGCAGGTGGCGGACCACGATCTCGACGTGTTGATCACAGCGAACTGGAACTGATCGAGCTGGCCGACCTGGAAGCCCTGATCGGCGTCGAGAAGAATCTGATTCTCGACAAGCCCCTTTTGCTTTCCGCCGTGACAGGCGAGCCGATCTCCGATCGCCTGTTCTCGGTGATGACCGAGGCGCGAAAGAAGGAGGTGTCGTGGGTCATGCGTCGTGAGATCAAGATCGATCCGCTCGAGATTGCCGAGACCGAGGAGCGCTTCATCCAGACCGTGCGCGCGATCAAATCGCCGGTTGCCAGAGCCTTGCGAAACGCAAAAATGTCTTCGGCGATTTCCGCATGCGAGGTCATCGGTGTCAGGCATCCACATTGGAAAGCGGCGCTGCTGCGCATTACGTATTTTTCCCGGCATACCCTCCGTGGTGTCGGCGAGCTGAAATCGCTGGCCGATTTGGAGTTTGTCGACCAACGAACCTTGTTCGAAGCCGTGAGTGCTTTCGACACCTATGACCTCGCGAAACTGGGGACGGCCCCGGGTTCGTCGCCAAGATCCGTAGGCTGCACCTGATAAGGTAGGCAGATCTGTCTGATCGGAGTACGCCTGCAGAGGGTACTGTATCGCGACGAACCTCGCGCAGGCATCTATCGCTCACAATGATGCCTCATCTGACCACTTTGGATTGCCGTTGGTTTGAAGGTGCACAAATCTGGTCATGCAGATCGCTTTCGCAGGGCTGACTGCCACCCTCCCGAGGGGTGCGACGTTGCCGCCATGACCCAGGGGTACCTTCGCACTCGGGGGTGGCTAGCCGTCTCGTGTGGCAAGCCAATGCTCGCTCACCACGCAAAGGCAATTTACGGTCTGAGTGGGAAACTCGACACCGGGCGCAGGCAAATTGCTGAAATCCACGCGGTCCGGCTGATTCCCACTGCTTCGCGACGATGCGTCTTCAGGTTAGCACGCCGCCATGCTTCCTGACGCCGGTTTCGAGGCGGACAACGCCGCGCAAAGTCGTGGGCCCTAGGCGCAGCCTATGGCGGGCAAAGCTAACTCATATTTGCGCGTGAGCGTTTCCAAGGGTCCAATGCAGTCTTGCCGGTGTGCACCGATACCAGTTGAGCTTGGAGGCGTTACACGCTGCCTGGACCGCTTCTTCTATCGTTGCGGCCTGCACGCCATCGTGCCGTGAAGTGCGAAGCGACGCGAAAAAATCGAGTCGGCAATTGAGATTTTCGCGCTAATCAAACCACCACCCGCCTAGAACGCCAAAGTTCGAGTCAAGTCAGACGGTATGGGTGTTGGCGTCGCGAACGTGACAATTTCGATGAATCCGTTCGTTGAAGTTGCGGTCGAAGAAGCTATGAAGGGAGTGGGCGTGGTGACGGAAGTGGTCACCACTGGGCAGTTGAGTCGCGGCCGCAGAAAACGCTGCATACGGCACTCGCAATTGGCAGGGACCGCGTGATCCCGATCGGGTAGAAAGAGGAACTGTTGGTGGCCGGACTGAAAGCGCGGTCAGCAAGAAACAGTCAAAAGTGGTGATCCCTGGCAAACAGGTCATCGACGATTCAAACCGGACCGGCAAGATGCTGGCTGCCTGGTGTGACCTTTTGCATACGGTGCTCGCGTCGAAGCGTGTCGTGGCAGACTACGGTCCTGTTGGTGACCTGTTCGCCTTTACCCCTTAGTTCTTTGGGCAGTTTCGTTTGAAAGCTATCTTGATTCACTTGTCGATACTAGCGAGCGTTATCAGCACAAGGCGCAGTTGCAGTACTGCGGGCCTTTGGCCGCCTTACTATTTTGATAAGCAGATTAGGCATGGAACACTCAACGATCAAGGCAACATTGTCCTTTAGTGATAAGTCGCCGAGCGTGGAATTACCCC
>NZ_JARESS010000065.1:0-41424 GCF_046027915.1 Paraburkholderia sp. RL17-347-BIC-D | reverse complement strand
AGTTGCTCAGGCGGGGGTTTTTCTTTTCTGCCGCGCTTATTGACTCTGCGTCAGGCGGTGCCGAACACGTAGTTCGTCATGGCCAGCGAGCGCTGGTAGGTCCCAAGCGACTGGATGGCCAGCGAGTAATCGTCGTCCGCCGCGCCCAACGCGGCGAAGACCGGCAGCAGATGCTCGTCGGTGGGATGCATCAGCACGGCGTGCGGCGCCTGGCGGCGGTAGTCGAGCAGTGCGTCGATATCGTGCGCGGCGAGCTTTTCCTCGAACCAGTCGGTGAATTCGGCGACGCGCGGATCGGCGTCTTCAGGGCGCGCGGAAAAGTCGGCGGCGCGCAGGTTGTGCGTGATCTGGCCGGAGCCGATCACCATCACGCCGTCGTCTTTCAACGACCGCAGCGCCCGGCCGACGCGGAAGTGATGCGCCGCGTCCATGTGCGGCTGGATCGACAACTGGGCGACGGGTACGTCTGCATCCGGAAACATGAGCAGCATCGGCACCCATGCGCCGTGGTCGAGTCCGTGCGGCTGCGCGCCCGTGAGGATGCCGTTTTCGCCAAGCAGCACCGCCGCGCGGCGCGCCACATCGGGCGCGCCAGGAGCCGGATACTGAATTTCGTACAGCTGACGCGGAAAGCCGTAGAAATCGTGGATTGTCTCCGGCGCCGTGGACGTGCTCGCCACCGGCTGCGCCGTGCCCCAATGGGCCGACAGCATCAGCACGGCTTGCGGACGCGGTAACTGGGCGCTCAGCGCGCCGAATTCGGCGGACGGCAGCGACGGGTCGATCGGCAGCGTGGGCGCGCCGTGGGACAGGAAAAGCGACGGTAAGCGGTTCATGGCGGCAGCGCAGCCGCGAGAGCGCGGCGCAGAGATTGGGTTGCTACCAATATAGGGCTGCACCGCGATTTGATAAACGGGTGAAAACAGAATTGATTGTGTCGCAGATGTTGTGAATCCGTGCTTATGCACGGTCATCGCACGCTGCGGCTAAGGCGCTATTCCTGTACGCCGCGCAGTCCGGCCCACGCCGGCGACAAAGCCGGTCCGAGCGCGAATAGATCCAGCACGCGCGCCACGGTGTGATCGACCATTTCGTCGATGGAAGCGGGTTGGTTGTAGAAAGCAGGCAAGGGCGGGAAGATCACGCCGCCCATTTCAGTGACGGCCGTCATATTGCGCAGATGCGCAAGATTGAACGGCGTCTCGCGCACGAGCAGCACGAGGCGGCGGCGCTCCTTGAGGGTGACGTCGGCGGCGCGCGTGATCAGGTTGTCCGAGAAACCGTGCGCGACGCTGGCGAGCGTCTTCATCGAGCAAGGGGCGACGACCATGCCGTCGGTGGCGAACGAGCCGGACGCGATGCTCGCGCCGACGTCGCGCACCGAATGAACGACATCCGCGAGCGGATGCACGTCTTCTTTGCTCAACCGGAGTTCGTGCTGAATATTGAGCCAGCCCGCGCTCGAAATCAGCAGATGGCTCTCGACGCCGCCCAGCCTGCGCAGCGTTTCGAGTATCCGGATGCCGTAGATGGCACCCGTCGCGCCGGTAATCGCGACGATCAGCCGGCGTGGCGCCGCAGCGCGTGTTTCCATGGCTCGCGGCGCCTTGGGGATAGAAGCGTGTGGACCGTGGCCGCTCAGGCCGCGGCGAACAGTTGCTGCAGTTCGCCCGATTCGTACATTTCCATCATGATGTCCGAGCCGCCGACGAATTCGCCCTTCACGTAGAGCTGCGGAATAGTCGGCCAGTTCGAGAACTGCTTGATGCCCTGGCGGACTTCGTCGTCTTCCAGGACGTTGACGGTCTTGAGCTCGCCGACGCCGCACGCCTTCAGGATCTGGATGGCGCGGCCCGAGAAGCCGCACATCGGGAACTGAGCAGTGCCCTTCATGAAGAGGACGACGTTGTTCTCGTCGACGATTTGCTTGATGCGTTGTTGCGTATCCATGACTGACCTTGCGGTTCCGTTATGTGTAGGGAATAGGCTGAAATGATAGCGGATTTCGATACGGCCGGCCGAGCGCCGCTTTGTCCGTGCAGCGTTTGTGGATATTAGGCGATGCGCGTCAGCCGTCCAACCGCCCGCCGCTGATCCGCTCGATGCCGGCCAGGTCCCGCTCCGAGCGGACTTGCGCGAAACCTTGCGCCGTCAGCAGCGCGCGCACGGCTTCGGCCTGATCGTAGCCGTGCTCGATCCACAATACGCTATCGGCGGCGAGCCGTGTGGGCGCACCGGCGATGATGGCGCGGATCGCGCTGAGCCCGTCGGCTTCGTCGGTGAGCGCGCCGCGCGGTTCGAAGCGCAGATCGCCTTCGTCCAGATGCGGATCGCCGCTCGCGATATACGGTGGATTACTGACGATCAGGTCAAAGCGCAAGGTGGCGTCGAGCGAGTCGTACCAGTCGCTTTGCGTCAATGCCAAGGCGCCGCCGGGCCGTTTCGCGTCGAGCAGCCGGGCGGCGTTGCGTGTGGCGATCGCCAGCGCTTCGGCGGAACGGTCGAGTGCCCAGACTTGCGCGTCGGGTCGCATCGATGCGATCGCGACGGCAATGGCGCCGGTGCCCGTGCCGAGATCGAGCACGCGAGGCCGCGAGAGGTTTTCCAGCGCCGTCAGCGCAGTTTCGACCAGCAGTTCGGTTTCGGGGCGCGGAATCAGCACGTGTGGTGTGACTTCGAAATCCAGCCCGAAAAATTCCCGGGCGCCGACCAGTTGCGCTACCGGCTCGCCCGCTACGCGCCGTGCTTCCAGCGCCTGGTAACGCTCGACAAACTCGTCGCTGAGCGCTTCGTCGCTGCGCGTAATCAGCTGCGTGGGCCGCCAGTCGAGCACATGCGTGAGCAGGATGCGCGCTTCGAGCAGCGGCAGCGGCGAGGCGCGCAACAAAGCGGCGGGCGTGTTGGGCGTGGTCGAACTCATGCGCGCTTTAGTCCGCGTCGCCCAGCGAGGCCAGCAACTCGGCCTGATGCTCGCTGACGAGCGCCGCGATCAGTTCGTCGAGATCGCCGTCCATGATTGCGTCGAGGCGGTAGAGCGTCAGGTTGATGCGGTGATCCGTCAGACGCCCTTGCGGGAAGTTGTACGTGCGAATCCGCTCCGAGCGGTCGCCCGAGCCGATCAGGCTCTTGCGCGTGGCGGCTTCCTTCGCCTGCTGCTCGTGCGATTGCTTGTCCTTGATGCGCGCGGCCAGCACCTTCAGCGCGCGGTCCTTGTTCTTGTGCTGCGAACGGTCGTCCTGACATTCGACGACGATACCCGTCGGCAAGTGCGTGACGCGCACCGCGGAATCGGTCTTGTTGATGTGCTGCCCGCCCGCGCCGGACGCGCGGAACGTGTCGATCCGCAAATCGGCCGGATTGATCTCGACTTCACCGATTTCGTCCGCTTCCGGCATGACCGCGACCGTGCACGCCGACGTATGAATGCGGCCTTGGGTTTCAGTCGCCGGCACGCGCTGCACGCGATGGCCGCCGGACTCGAACTTGAGCTTCGAATAGGCGGCTTCGCCCGCGATCCGCACGATCACTTCCTTGTAGCCGCCCAGATCCGATTCGCTCGCCGACATCATCTCGACTTGCCAGCGGTTGCGCTCGGCAAAGCGCAGGTACATGCGCAGCAGGTCGCCCGCGAACAGCGCGGACTCGTCGCCGCCCGTTCCGGCACGGATTTCGAGAAAGATGTTGCGGTCGTCGTTCGGGTCTTTCGGCAGCAGCATTTTCTGCAACTCGGCGCCGAGTTTTTCCATGCGCTCGCGCGCCGCGCGAATTTCATCTTCGGCGAAGTCGCGCATCGACACATCGGCCAGCAATTCCTGCGCGGTGGCCGCGTCGTTCATGGCCTGGCGCCACAGCGCGTAGTGGTCGACCACCGGCCCGAGCTCGGCGTGTTCCCGCGTGAGCTTGCGGTATTGGTCGAGATTCGAGGTGATGTCCTCGCGGCTCAACAGATCATTCAGTTCGGCCAGCCGGGTAGTGAGCTGGTCGAGCTTGCGTTGCATGCTCGTTTTCATCGGACGGGTATCGGAGCGGGCTCCGGCAAGGACGACGACTAGGGGAGTGGGCGGATGCCCTGGTCAGAAGCATGTCGCGGGCCACTTGCGGGTAGCCCGGACAGCGCGGCGGTGGCTGCGCCGCTAACGCTCCGTGGAACCGGAGTGTTTGTAGAAACCGCTCATGAGTTCGATGAGCGTGTCACGGTTCTCGCTGCTCGCACGATTGAGCGCGTGCGTGGGACCGTGGATCAATTTATTGGTGAGCGATTGCGACAGCGCTTCGAGCACGGCAGCCGGATCGTCGCCGCGTGCGAGCATTTTCTGCGCGCGTTCGACTTCGGCACGGCGCAGCACGTCGGCTTGCGTGTGCATATGGCGGATGACCGGCACGATGCTGCGCGCGTCCAGCCATTGCATGAAATTCTGCACGCGCGTTTCGATGATCGCTTCGGCCTGCGCAACCGCGGCTTGCCGCGACGCATTGCCTTCGCGGACGATCGCGCCGAGGTCGTCGACGGTGTACAGGAACACGTCTTCGAGCTTGCCGACTTCGGGTTCGATATCGCGCGGAACGGCCAGATCGACCATGAAAATCGGCCGGTGGCGGCGCGCTTTGACCGCCCGCTCGACCGCGCCCAGGCCGATGATCGGCAAGGTGGACGCCGTGCACGACACGATAATGTCGAACTCATGCATGCGCGACGGCAGCTCCGACAGCGGAATGGCCCGGCCGTTGAAGCGCTCGGCGAGACGCGTGCCGCGCTCGGCCGTGCGGTTGGCGACTACGAGTTCCTTCGGCTGCTGCGCGGCGAAATGCGTGGCGCACAACTCGATCATTTCGCCCGCGCCGATGAACAGCACGCGCTGGTTCGAGACCTTGTCGAAAATCCGTTGGGCGAGGCGCACGGCGGCGGCTGCCATGGAAACCGACTGCGCGCCGATTTCAGTCGTGCTGCGCACTTCCTTCGCCACGGCGAAGGTTCGCTGAAACAGCTGGTTCAAATAGGTGCCGAGCGCGCCGGCTTCCGACGCGGTACGCACGGCATCCTTCATTTGTCCGACGATTTGCGTCTCACCCAGCACCATCGAATCCAGCCCGGACGCGACGCGGAACGCGTGACGCACGGCTTCCGATTGCGGCAGCGCGTAGACGTGCGGCGCGAGTTGGTCGATGGGCAGGTTGTGGTACTTGGACAGCCACTGGATCGCGGCTTCGCGCGCGGCCTGGTCGTCGGTCGCGCAGTAAAGTTCGGTGCGATTGCACGTGGACAGAATTGCCGCTTCCGGCGCCGTGCGGGCCGACGGCCCCAGCCAGACGCTCTTGAAGGTGTCCAATGCAGGCTTGATCTGTTCGAGCGGAAACGCCACGCGTTCGCGCAGGGCGACAGGCGCAGTGTGGTGATTGATTCCGATCGTTAGAAGCTGCATTTGGGGGAGCTATGGTTTAGCCCAATATTATAGCGTTTCCACGATTTTCACATTGTGCGTGGCTTATTCCGCGTTTACAACGGCTTCCGGCGGGATCGCGTCGAGTTGATAGCCGTAGCCGTACAGCGGCGTCAGGCAATAGCCATGTTCAGGATGAAGCTGCAATTTGCTGCGCACGCGCGACGCGTGCGTGTCGACCGTGCGCGACCTTACGTCGCGGCGGCGCGTCCAGACGTTTTCAAGAATATGCGCTCGCGACACCGGCCGCGAGAGATTGCTGAACAGCAGCAGCGCGAGGTGGAATTCCTTTGGCGTGAGCGTGACCGTTTGCTTACGGAATGTGACGGCAAATTGCGCCGCATCGAACGCATATTCGCCGATGACGTCGCGCCGCCGGTTGGGCAGCCGCCGCAAGCCGGCGCGGCGCAACAGCGCGTCCACGCGGGCCAGCATCTCCGGACCGCGGACCGGTTTGGTCAGGCAGTCGTCGGCGCCGGCGTGCAGCGCGGCGACAATCTGGCTTTCGCGTGGCGCCGACATCAGCACGATCACCGGCAAGCCCGGCAGGATGGCGCGGGCGCGCGCGATGACGTCTTCGGCGGAGTGGTCGCCGGCCCAGCTTTCGGTGATGAGAAGGTCGAAGAATTCTTCGCTGGCGCGCGTCAGAAACGGCACGCTCGCGATGAAGTGCTGACACAGATGACCGCCGGCGAAGACCAGCCGGCCGACAAGTTCAGCATGCCGCAAGTCCGGCTCGATAAGGGCGATTCGCATGACGCACTTTCAGCGTGGCAATGACCGGGGACCAGGCTTTTCCGTAAGGCTCACAGCTTGCCTAACATCACCCCGACCCCTAAACTCAACCGCTATGCGGAAAGCGCCGTGCTGAACTTCTATAGTTAATGAGACAAAAATGCTAGCTGTGTTGGCCCCTTGCGCCCATGAGACGAATCCGAAACTGCGCGAGGCCAGCCGTTAATGGGGTGGCCCGGCCTTGTAGTGTTGGGGGCGGCGATCGGCCTTGCGGGCTGGTGGTTGCATCCGCTGCGACGCGCGAGCCGCGCCCGGTGGTGGGTGGCGCTGCTGGCCGGCGTGCTGGGCGCGGCCGTCGCGCACATGGCCGGCAATGTGATTGGTCTCTTCCATGACGGTGATACGCTCGAATGGCCGGTTTGCACCGCCGTCGCGTTGATCGCCGTCGCCGTGACGGTCGGCTTGCTCTCCCGTCGATGAATATTTGCAGGTGACTCCGATGAATGCCCGACTCCCCGAAACTTCCTCCATTCCCGAACGTCTTGCCACCTTGCGCAACGCAATGGCGCGCGAAGGCGTCGCCGCCTACCTGGTGCCGTCCGCCGACCCGCATCTGTCCGAGTATCTGCCTGGGCGCTGGCAAGGCCGGCAGTGGCTGTCCGGCTTCACCGGCTCGGCCGGCACGCTGGTCGTGACCGCGGACTTCGCCGGCGTCTGGACAGACAGCCGTTATTGGGAACAGGCCAACGCGCAACTAGCCGGCACCGGCGTTCAGTTGATGAAGATGACCGGCGGCCAGCAGACCGTGCCGCATTTCGAATGGCTCGCTCAGAACGTGCCGGCAGGCGCCACGGTCGGCGTGGACGGCGCCGTGCTCGGCGTGGCGGCGGCGCGGGCCTTGAGCCAAGCGCTGAGCGCGCGCGGCGTGCAACTGCGCACCGACGTCGATCTGTTCGACGCGATCTGGCCGCAGCGTCCGTCGCTGCCGGCGGCCGCCGTGTTCGAGCACGCCGCGCCGCATGCGAGCGTCGCCCGGTCGGACAAGCTCGCGCAAATTCGCCGCGCCATGGCGGACAAAGGCGCGCAATGGCACTTCATCTCCACGCTCGACGACCTCGCGTGGCTGCTGAATCTGCGCGGCGCCGACGTCAGCTACAACCCGGTGTTCGTGGCCCACGCGCTGATCGGCGTCGACCACGCGTCGCTGTTCGTCGCCGACGGCAAGGTGCCGCAGGCGCTGGCCGATGCGCTGGCGAAAGACAACATCAGCGTCGAGCCGTATGCGAAGGCCGCGGACGCGCTGGCCGCGCTGCCCGCCGGCAGCACGCTGCTGATCGACCCGCGCCGCATCACGTTCGGCTCGCTGCAATCGGTGCCGTCAACGGTTACGGTGGTCGAGGCCGTCAATCCGTCCACCTTCTTCAAATCGCGCAAGACCGAGGCGGAAGCCGAGCATGTGCGCGAGACGATGGAACAGGACGGCGCGGCGCTGGCGGAATTTTTCGCGTGGTTCGAAGGCGCGCTGGGCCGCGAGACGATCACCGAACTCACCATCGACGAACGTTTGACGGCGGCTCGCGCGCGCCGTCCGGGTTTCGTGTCGCTGAGCTTTGCGACGATCGCCGGCTTCAACGCGAACGGCGCGATGCCGCACTACCGCGCCACCCAGGAATCGCATTCGGTGATCGAAGGCAACGGCCTGTTGCTGATCGATTCCGGCGCGCAGTATCTGAGCGGCACGACCGACATCACGCGCGTGGTACCGATCGGCACCGTCAGCGAAGCGCAGCGGCGCGATTTCACGATCGTGCTGAAGGGCACCATGGCGTTGTCGCGCGCGCAGTTCCCGCGCGGCATCCGTTCGCCGATGCTCGACGCGATCGCCCGCGCGCCGATTTGGGAAGCCGGCGCCGATTACGGTCACGGCACCGGCCACGGCGTGGGCTATTTCCTGAACGTGCACGAAGGCCCGCAGGTGATTTCGCACTACGCGCCAGCCGAACCGTGGACCGCAATGGAAGAGGGCATGATCACCTCGGTCGAACCGGGCATTTACCGTCCGGGCAAATGGGGCGTGCGGATCGAGAATCTCGTGCTGAATGTGCCGGCCGGTCAAACCGAGTTCGGCGATTTCCTCAAGTTCGAGACGTTGACGCTGTGCCCGATCGACACGCGCTGCCTCGATCTGCCGCTGCTGCGCGAGGACGAACGCGCGTGGCTGAACGCGTATCACGAGACCGTGCGTACGCGTCTGTCGCCGCACGTGTCCGGCGACGCCAAAGCGTGGTTGGAGTTGCGCACGCAACCCATTTGATTGCGATCAGAAATCAGCTTACGGAGAGTGCATGGCCATCAAGGCAGTGGTGTTCGATTTCGGCGGCGTGCTGATCGACTGGAGCCCGGAGTATCTGTATCGGGAACTGATCCCTGACGAGACCGAGCGCCGCTGGTTTCTGACTCACGTCTGCTCGATGGACTGGGTGATCCGTCAGGACGGCGGCCAGCCGATCGTCGAGGCCACCGAGGAACTCGTCGCAAAGTTTCCCGATCACGAAGCGCTGATCCGCGCGTTCTACGAACGCTGGCACGACATGGTGGCCGGTGTGCTGGAAGAGGGCGTGGCGATCATGGAAAAGCTCGAAGCGGCCGAGGTGCCGCTCTTCGGGCTGACCAACTGGTCGGCGGAGACCTTTCCGTATGCGTGGGAGCATTACCCGGTGCTGCGGCGGTTTCGCGACATCGTCGTCTCGGGGCGAGTGAAGATGGTGAAGCCAGATCCGGCCATTTTCGCGGCCATGCGCGAACGGATCGAGGCGCAAATGCCGGGCATCGAGCCCGGCGAACTCGTCTTCATCGACGACAACCTGAAGAACGCGGAGGCCGCAACCGCGCTCGGCTGGCACGGCGTGCATCACACCAGCGCCGCGCGAACCGAAGCGAAACTGCGCGAGTTGGGGCTGTCGGTTTAAGGCTGGGACGGTTCCGAAGAAATAGCGAGGCAGTTGCGTTCCAGTTTCAGCGCGCCTCGCAAATTGAAGGGAGACTGCGCGAGCTTGGGCCAGCAGTTCGAAGCTCGTGCGTTTCTGGCAGCAAAGCGGCGCGGCCGCGCTCCAACGGCGCTGCTTTAACTCTGCCCGCATCGACGCAGTTTTGCCCCGGCCTACTGCCCAAGCAGATTTTTCAACGCGTTCCCTAAGCCTTTCACAGTTTCCCCCGCGCCCTTTGCCACGTCCTCGACGCTCACTCCGAGCGCCTTCGCAAAGCCGGTGCCGATGCGCTTCATCAGGCCTTCCTGCACCGAGAATTTCGGGTCGCGCAAATTCCCATCCAGAACGAAATGCAACGTGATGTCGCCGTTGTGCGACTTGAGCGCGGCGACCGCAGCCTTGGTCGGAATCGACATGAAGGTGTCGAGCGGGTTGCCGGTGTCGGCGAGCTGCAGATTGTGGACCGTCAGCGAGCCGGGTGCGTGCAACTGATAGTTGCGTACCGTCGAGTCGACCGTCAGGTCGATCGTGCCGCCGGTCACTTGCGCCTTGGTGCCGGCCTTTTTGATCAGGTACGGGTCGAGCATCACGATGTCGACACCGCGCAGTTTGCTGGTGGTCTGCGAATCCTTGCTGGCGATCTTGATCCAGCCGGCAAACGACACGGTGCCCGTATGCGCCGGGCCTTTGATCGAGCCCGTGACATTGACGTTGGTCGGCTCAGTGAGGGCGGGCAGGTGCAGATTGTCGACGGTCGCGTTGGCATTGCTGACCGTCACTTTGAACGGCGGCGGCCCAACCGTCATGTCGTAGAAGTGGAAGTTGCCCTGCTCGAAGCTGATGTGATCGACCTGCTTTTCGCGGGGAGTGGACGCCGCCGCGCCGCTGGCTTCGATGTCGTACCGGTTCACCGATTCCCGCAGATTCGGCATCAAGCGAATCGTGCCGTCTTTGGTGCGCAACACGGCGATATCGAAGCCGCGCACCACGACGCTACGGATATGCATGCGCCGCGCGATCAGATCGCGAATATCGGGCGTGACGGTGATGTCGTCCGCCCGGAGCGGATCGCCGGCCGGCCAACCGGGCGGCGCTTTGAGAAGAACGTTGGTGAGATGAACCGAGGTGAGGCCGACGTCGATGGTTTCGGCGCTGCCCAAGGGACCGAGCGCCGCGATCACGCGCTCCTTGACCTCGCGTTGCGCGAACTGCAAGGCGCCAACCACGACGACGATCAGCACCAGCAGCACGCCGCCCACGGCGACGGCCCAGCGCTTGCCCTTCGACATCGCCATGCTTGCCTCCTCATCACCGCGTGGCGCGCGGCGTGGCAGTGATCGGCCTTGTGCGCTCATCGGGTGGGCGCGCCTAGAGGTGTTCGTCCGGGCGGAACGAGGAATGCGTACGTCTCGCCGCGATGACGTGTATCACGCCATGGCACGCAATGCGTGTGCCCTACCGCTCATACCGTCGACGCCAGGTGTTTGCGGCGCACGCCACGCTCGAGCGCCCGGAAAAACGGCCGTCGAGGCGGCCTGCGCGTCAGCCCAGCCAACGCGCAGGCCAGCCGGTCTCAGCTTATCGTGTGATCGGCTTGTAACGCAGACGCTTCGGACGCGCCGCTTCTTCACCCAGACGAGCGCGCTTGTCCGCTTCGTATTCCTGGTAGTTGCCGTCGAAGAACGTGATTTGCGAATCGCCTTCGAACGCGAGGATGTGCGTGGCGATCCGGTCGAGGAACCAGCGATCGTGCGAGATGACCATCACCGAGCCGGCGAACTCGAGCAACGCGTCTTCGAGCGCGCGCAGCGTTTCGACGTCCAGATCGTTCGACGGTTCGTCGAGCAGCAGCACGTTGCCGCCCGCGATCAGCGTCTTGGCCAGGTGCAGCCGGCCGCGCTCACCGCCCGACAGATTGCCGACCACCTTCTGCTGGTCGCCGCCCTTGAAGTTGAAGCGGCCGATGTACGCACGCGACGGCGTTTCGTACTTGCCGACCGTCAGCACGTCGGCGCCGCCGGAGATTTCCTCGAACACGGTCTTCGAACCGTCCAGCGCGTCGCGGCTTTGATCCACGTACGCGAGCTTGACGGTCGGGCCTTGCACGATCTCGCCCGAATCCGGCTGTTCGCGGCCGGTCAGCATGCGGAACAGCGTCGACTTACCCGCGCCGTTCGGCCCGATGATGCCGACGATCGCGCCCGCCGGAACCTTGAAGCTGACGCTGTCGAGCAGCAGACGGTCGCCATACGACTTGCTGACATTCTTGAACTCGATCACTTCATTGCCCAGACGATCGCCGACCGGAATGAAGATTTCCGAGGTTTCGTTGCGCTTCTGGTAGTCCTGGCTGTTCAGTTCCTCGAAGCGGGCGATACGCGCCTTCGACTTCGCCTGACGGCCCTTCGGGTTCTGGCGCACCCACTCCAGTTCTTTCTTGATCGCCTTCTGACGCGCCGACTCCGACGATTCTTCCTGCTTCAGGCGCTCTTCCTTCTGGTCGAGCCAGCTGCTGTAGTTGCCCTTCCACGGAATGCCGTGGCCGCGGTCGAGTTCGAGAATCCACTCGGCGGCGTTATCGAGGAAGTAGCGATCGTGGGTCACAGCGACCACGGTGCCCGGAAAGCGCGTGAGGAACTGTTCGAGCCAGTCGACCGATTCCGCATCCAGGTGGTTGGTCGGCTCGTCGAGCAGCAGCATGTCCGGCTTTTCGAGCAGTAGCTTGCACAGCGCGACGCGACGCTTTTCGCCGCCCGACAGATGTTCGATCTTCGCGTCCCAGGCCGGCAGGCGTAGCGCGTCGGCGGCGATTTCGATCTGCTGCTCGGCGTTGCCGCCGTCGGAGGTGGCGAGGATCGCTTCGTACTTCGCCTGTTCGGCGGCGAGCGCGTCGAAGTCGGCGTCCGGTTCGGCGTAGGCCGCGTAGATTTCGTCGAGCTTCTTTTGCGCGTTGAACACGTCGCCGAGACCTTCCTCGACCGCTTCACGCACCGTCTTGTTCGGATCGAGTTGCGGTTCCTGCGGCAGATAGCCGATGTTCAGGTTCGGCATCGGCGTGGCTTCGCCTTCGATGTCCTTGTCCACACCGGCCATGATGCGGATCAGCGTCGACTTGCCCGAGCCGTTCAGGCCGAGCAGGCCGATCTTCGCGCCGGGGAAAAACGACAGCGAGATGTCTTTCAGGATTTGACGCTTGGGCGGCACGATCTTGCCGACCCGGTTCATGGTGAAGACGTATTGGGCCATTTGCTTGCAATAGACGTTGACGACGCCGGCCGCGTAGGGGGCGGGCGATCGTGGGTGGATGGGTAATCGGTGTTATGGCCGGGCGGAGCGCCCGGCGCCGGCCGGCGCGGCGTGAAGCATGGCGTCGAACTTCGCGACGCCCCGCGCGCGGGCGGGTTCTTCAGGTGGCATTGTACTTCGGCAGGGGCGCCGGACGGCAGTGGGTGTCCGTCCGGTCCGGGCCCGCTCGGATGATCAGAGCCAATCCGCGACACCGCCATGCCGCGAACACGTGCCGCTGCGATGCCGGCTGAAGCTGTACGTGGCATCGCGGCAGCGCGCGGTCGCGCCTTCCGGCGCCTTGCCGGATAACGAGCGGGCTGGCGCGTGCACCGTGTTGCCGTCGCGATTCGTATAGGTGTTGTGATTGCTGAGGTTCGCTTCGTCGGGCGTGGCGCCCGGTGCGACATACGCGAACGCGGAGGACACGCTGAACAACAGCGCCGCGGCAGCTGCCGTGCAGGCGCGCAAGGTGTTACGAGTCATGCCTGTCATGGTCTTTCGAGTGCTTGTTATTCTGACCTCACGCGCGCTTTGCGAGCTCTTCAATTCGCGCGCCGTCCGCTCGCCGGATCGAAGAAATGCAGATGCCGCGCGGGCAGCGCCACTTGCAGCGCCTCGCCTGCCGCGGGCCGATGCGCGTGCGGCAAACGCACCGTCACGTCGTGCTTGCCCCAGCGGCCGTGCGCGAGATTGTCTGCGCCGAGCAATTCGCAGGAATCGACGGTGAGCGTCGCGTGCGGCGCATCCGCCTGACCCGGGCTCATGTGCTCCGGGCGAATGCCGAGCGTCCACTCGCGTCCTTTGGCGACTTCCCGGTCGATCGACGCGACGTCGGCCAACGGCAGCTTCGGACCGTTCCCAGCCACTTCGAAAACTGAGCCGTCGTCCGACACGCGGCCTTCCAGCAAATTCATCCCCGGCGAACCGATGAAGCTCGCGACGAACACCGTGGCGGGCCGTTCATAGACCTCGGTCGGCGCGCCGATCTGCTCGGCGTGGCCCTTGTTCATCACGATCACGCGCTGGGCCAACGTCATCGCTTCGATCTGATCGTGCGTCACGTACAGACTCGTCGTTGCAAGCCGCGCATGCAGGCGCTGGATTTCGAGCCGCATCTGCACGCGCAAGCGCGCGTCGAGATTCGACAACGGTTCGTCGAACAGGAACACGGCCGGCTCGCGCACGATCGCGCGCCCCATCGCGACACGTTGGCGTTGCCCGCCAGATAGCTCGCGCGGCTTGCGCTGCAACAGCGCTTCGAGTTCGAGAATCTGCGCGGCGGCCTGCACGCGCTTTTCGATCTGCGCACGCTCGACACCCGCGATCTTCAGCGCATAGCCCATGTTCTCGGCCACGCTCATATGCGGATACAGCGCGTAGTTCTGGAACACCATCGCGATGTTGCGATCCTTCGGCTCGAGCTGATTGACCACTTTGCCGGCGATCGAAATATTGCCATCGGAGATGCGCTCGAGTCCCGCCACCATCCGCAGCAAGGTCGATTTGCCGCAACCGGACGGGCCGACCATCACGACGAACTCGCCGTCGGCGACGTCCACGTCGATGCCGTGCAACACGAACTGTTTGCCGTCGTAGGTTTTTTTCACGCCTTGCAGAGTCAGTGCAGCCATGCCGTTTTAGCCTTTCGTTACGTGCCGCGGATCGCGCGGTGTTGTGATTTCAATGCCGGAAGAAGCTCGCTCAAACGGGCGCCGCTTACTTCTCCGCGTCCACGAGTCCGCGCACGAACCAGCGCTGCATCGTCAGCACGACTGCGAGCGGCGGCAGCATGGCGAGCAGCGTTGCGGTCATTACAAGATGCCATTCGGTAGCGGTGTCGCCCGACGCGATCATGCTTTTGATGCCGACCACGGCCGTGGTCAGCGATTGCTGGCTCGTGATCAGAATTGGCCACAGGTACTGATTCCAGCCGTAGATGAACGTGATCACGAACAGGGCAGCCATGTTCGTCTTCGACAGCGGCAAGACGACGTCCCAGAAGAACCGCATGGCGCCGGCGCCGTCGATGCGCGCGGCTTCCATCAATTCGTCCGGCAGCGTCATGAAGAACTGGCGGAACAGGAAGGTTGCGGTGGCCGAGGCGATCAGCGGCAACGTCAAACCGCTATACGTATTGCTCAGATGCATCGACGAGACGACTTGCACGGTCGGAAAGATCCGCACTTCGACCGGCAGCATCAGCGTAATGAAGATCAGCCAGAACGCGAGGTTGCGAAACGGGAAACGGAAGAACACGATCGCGTACGCGGAGATCATCGAGACGGCGATCTTGCCGATCGAAATCACCAGCGCCATCACGAGGCTGTTGAACAGCATGCGGCCGAACGGCGCCGCCGCGTTGCCGCTGCCTTGCGACCAGACGGTCGCGATGTTCTCGAACAGATGCGTGCTCGGCACCAGCGAAAGCGGCACGCTGAACACTTCGTGCTCGCTCATGGTCGCCGCGCAGAACGCGACGTACACCGGAAACACCACCAGCACGACGCCCAGAATCAGCACCGCGTGGCAGAAGAGGTCGAAACCGCGGCGGTTCTCGATCATGAGTATTGAACCCTGCGTTCGATGAAGCGAAATTGCACGACCGTCAACGCGACGACGATCACCATCAGGATGACCGACTGCGCGCCGGAACTGCCGATGTCGAGCCCCTGAAAACCTTCGGCGAAGATCTTGTAGATCAGCGTGCGGGTGGCTTGCGCGGGACCGCCGCCGGTGGCGGCGTCGATCACCGGGAAGGTGTCGAAGAATGCATAGGTGATGTTGATCACCAGCAGGAAGAAACTGGTCGGTGAGAGGAGCGGTAGTGCGATGCCGAAAAAGCGCCGCACCGGACCGGCGCCGTCGATCGCCGCCGCTTCGATGAGCGAGCGCGGAATCGCCTGCAAGCCCGCATAGAAGAACAGAAAGTTATAGCTGACCTGCTTCCAGACGGACGCGAGCACCACGAGGAACATCGCCTGGCCCGCGTTCAGCGCGTGATTCCACACGATGCCGTACTTGGCCAGCGCGTAGGTGACGAGGCCGATGCTCGGGTTGAACAGGAACGACCACAGCACGGCGGCGATCGCGGGCGCGACCGCGTACGGCCAGATCAACAGCGTTTGATAAGTCTTGGCGCCGCGCGTCACGCGATCGGCGCAGACCGCGAGCAGCAGCGAGATCACGAGCCCCGACACCGTGACGAGCGCGCAGAAGATCAGCGTCGTATAGAACGACGAAAGATAGAGCGGATCGGCGAAGAGTTGCTTGAAGTTGGCGAGCCCGACGAACTCGCTCGATGTTCCGAACGCGTCCTGGCTTTGCGTGGATTGCCAGAGCGCCTCACCGGCCGGCCACAGAAAGAACAGCAGCGTGATCGCCAGTTGCGGCGCGACGAGCAGGTAGGGCAGCAGGCTGGTGCCGAAGCTGGAGCGCTTATCCATCGATGATTTCCAAGGTTCTGCTGCAAGCACGGGTTCCGGTGCGGGCGCACCGAAACCCTGCCGACGACCGCTTAGTTGCCGGCTTTCTCGAAGCGGCGCAGCAGTTCATCGCCACGCGACACGGAGGCGTCGAGCGCCTGTTGCGGCGTCTTCTTTTGTGCCCAGACCTGTTCGAGTTCTTCGTCGATGATCGTGCGGATCTGCGGCATGTTGCCCAGACGCAAGCCCTTCGTGTACGGCAGCGGCGGCTTGTTGAGCATCTGCTTGATGGCGGTGTCGCTGCCCGGGTTCTTTTCGTAGAAGCCTTGTTGCTGCGTCAGTTGATAGGCGGCGGTGGTGACCGGCAGATAGCCGGTGTCCTGATGCCACTTGGCGGCAACCGGCGCCGATGACAGATACGAGAGGAATTTCGCCACGCCCTTATAGACCGCCGGATCCTTGCCCGACAGCACCCACAGGCTTGCTCCGCCGATGATCGCGTTCTGCGGCGCGCCCTTCACGCTCGCGTCGTACGGCATCATGCCGGTGCCGAAGTTGAACTTCGCGTACTTCTTGATCGTGGCGAGCGACCCCGACGAGTTGGTGATGATCCCGCAGTCGCCGCTATAGAACTTCGACACCGGTTCGTCCTTGCGGCCGACGTACGTGAAGGTGCCATCCTTCTGCATGTTCTGCAGGAACTGGATATGCGCGACTTGCAGCGGCTTGTTGAATTCCAGTTGCGCGTCGGGGCCGTCGAAGCCGTTGTTCTTCGTCGCGAACGGCGCGCCGTGCCAGGCGCTGTAGTTCTCGAGTTGAATCCAGCTCTGCCAGCCCGATGAATAACCGCACGCCATGCCCGACGCTTTCAGCTTTTGTGCGTCGGCCTGCAGTTCGGCCCAGGTTTTCGGTGGCTGGTTCGGGTCGAGGCCGGCTTTCTTGAAAGCGTCCTTGTTGTAGTACAGCACCGGGGTCGAACTGTTGAACGGCATTGAGATCAGCTCGCCGGTTTTGGCGTCGCTGTAATAGCTGGCGATGGTCGGCACGAAGGCCTTTTCATCGAGCGGCACGCCGGCTTGCTTGAACACTTCCGAGACCGGGATCACGGCCTTCTTCGCCTGCATCATGGTGGCGGTGCCGACTTCGTAAACCTGCAGGATGGCCGGCGCATTGCCGCTGCGATACGCGGCGATGCCGGCGGCGAGAGTCTGGTCGTAGGTGCCTTTGAAGACCGGCACGATCTTGTAGTCGCTTTGCGATGCGTTGAACGCGTTGGCGATGTCGTTCAGCCGTTCGCCCAATGCGGCTTCCATGCCGTGCCAGAACTGGATTTCAGTCGCGGCGTGGGCCGCCTGGCTGAGGCCGACACTCAATACGGCGGCAACGGAAAGCGAACGGATTAGCGGCTTCAAACTCATCGATTTGTCTCCAGATTGGAACGGGCGCGGATGCGAATCGCGCGATTCTATTTGTGTTCGATGACAGTCCGGCGACGGTGGCCGGGCGGCGTGCACCATTTTTGACGGGCGCCGAATGCCGCAATTTAACACCGGTGTCACAAAACGGAAACAGTCGGTGGTTGAAGGCGACGGTCCGCGCGAGGCCTTAGTCTGCTCGGCGCCTACGAGTTTGAGTTGCTCGCGTGGATTCGTGTACGTTACGTCACGGTGCGTTAATCAGGATTGCAGATGCTGGGTTCTTCATTGCGATTGGTAGCAGGTAGCTGGGTGGCGGGCCTGGCGTTGGCCGGTTGTTCGCTCGCGCCAGTGAGGAGCAACGATGCCGTCACTCAGGTGAGTTCATTGCCGGCGATCATCGCCCACCGAGGCGGCACGGGCGATGCGCCGGAGAACACGCTCGAAGCGATCCGCCTGTCGATCGAACATCATGCCGACGCGATGTGGCTCACCGTGCAGTTGAGCAAGGACGGCGTGCCGGTCTTGTATCGACCAGCGGACCTGTCGGCGTTGACCTACGCGAAAGGACCGGTGTCCGCCTATACCGCGGCTGAACTCGCCCGCGTGAATGCCGGGTGGAGTTTCCGCCGCGGACAGGCGTATCCATACCGTGATCATCCTTCGGGCATTCCGACGCTACGCGAGGCACTGCGCGCGATGCCGGCGGACATGCCGGTCATCCTCGACATGAAGGCGCTGCCTGCCGGGCCGCAGACGCAAGCCGTCGCGCGCGTGCTCGACGAAGAAAACGCGTGGCAGCGTGTATCGATCTATTCGACCGAAGCCGATTATCAACAGAGCTTTGCCGCGTATCCGCAAGCCAGACTGTTCGAATCGCGCGATGCAACGCGTGAGCGGCTCGTGCGCGTCTTGCTGAATCAAGGCTGTGTGGATGCGCCGGCCGGACACGCAATGACCGCGTTCGAGTTGCATCGCGCGCTGACGGTAGTCGAGAAGTTCACGCTGGGACAAGGGCGGTCGGATGTGCAGGCTACGCTGTGGACGGCGGCAACGGTCGCGTGCTTCCGGCAGAAGCCCGACGTGCGCATCGTCGCGATTGCCGTGAACGATGCGGACGATTACCGCATGGCGGCGTGCCTCGGCATCGATGCGGTGCTCACGGATTCACCGGCAAGAATGGCGGTGATCAGGGACGGTATCGCGTTGCCGCTGCGCTGCGCGCGCTCCAAGGCAAACTAGCGGCCAATAAAAAAAGCCCGCTTTGAAAAGCGGGCTCTCTTGAAGTCACTTGCTGCGGGCGACAACGCTCAGGTTTTCACCCGTGGCCGTCTCATGCCGAAGCCGAAGCCCAGGCAGAAACTCAGACGTTGAACAAGAAGTTCATCACGTCGCCATCATGCACGACGTATTCCTTCCCTTCCGCACGCATCTTGCCGGCTTCCTTCGCGCCTTGCTCACCCTTGTAAGTGATGTAGTCGTTGAACGCGATCGTCTGCGCGCGAATGAAGCCGCGCTCGAAGTCCGTGTGAATCGCGCCCGCGGCCTGCGGCGCCGTATCGCCGACGTGGATCGTCCACGCGCGCACTTCCTTCACGCCAGCCGTGAAGTAGGTTTGCAGGCCCAGCAGCTTGAAGCCGGCGCGGATCACGCGGTTCAGACCCGGCTCTTCCATGCCCATGTCGGCGAGGAACACTTCCATGTCGGCTTCGTCGAGGTCGGCGATTTCCGCTTCGATCGCGGCGCACACGGCGACGACCGGCGCGCCTTCGGCCGCTGCGAACTTCGCGACCGCGTCCAGATGCGGGTTGTTCGCGAAGCCGTCTTCCTTCACGTTGGCCACGTACATAGTCGGCTTGGCAGTGATCAGGCAGAACGGCTTGAGCGTGACCTTTTCTTCGTCCGACAGGTCGAGCGCGCGGACCGGCTTGGCCTGGTCGAGTTGCGCACGCACCTTTTCCAGCACCGCAGCGTTCTTGATGGCTTCCTTGTCGTTACCCGACTTGGCGGCCTTCGAATAGCGCGCCAGCGCCTTTTCGACGGTTGCGAGGTCGGCCAGCGCCAGTTCGGTGTTGATCACTTCGATATCCGACAGCGGATCGATCTTGTTCGCGACGTGAATCACGTTCTCGTCTTCGAAGCAGCGCACCACGTGCGTGATCGCGTCGGTTTCGCGGATGTTGGCGAGGAACTGGTTGCCCAAACCTTCGCCCTTGCTCGCACCGGCCACCAGACCGGCGATGTCGACGAATTCCACCACGGCCGGCAGGATGCGCTCCGGCTTGACGATCTCAGCGAGCGCCTTCAGACGCGCGTCCGGCACCTCGACGATGCCGACGTTCGGCTCAATCGTGCAGAACGGATAGTTTTCGGCGGCAATGCCCGCCTTGGTCAGCGCGTTGAACAGGGTGGACTTGCCGACGTTAGGCAAGCCGACGATGCCGCATTTGAGGCTCATGGAAATCCTTCAGTGAATCAGTAAGTTGCGTGATGCGCTCGACGCTGTGTGCAGGATTCGAGAAGCCTTCGCGTGTGGCGTGGCGGACCAATGCAGCGGAGCGGGACAAGACACCGGATCGGGGCGTTGCTCGACGACCGGGCGCAAGTTTTCACGGAAAGCGCAATTGTAACCCGTTCGGATCGGCGCACCGACGCGGCAGCGGGAAAGCGGCGCCCATCGCTCGATCGGCGATTGCAAGGTTCAGGTAAGAATTTCTCGAACGCATTGTAGAATCGCCGGTTCAGGGCCGCTAGAGCCCAATCCGAGGAAAAAATGAGAACAATACGATGGGTCATCACGGGCGTGGCTGTCGTCGCGCTGGGCAGCGCGATCGCGTCATGGGTATCGCCGAACTTCGACGACGCCCAGGCGAACTCGGACCGGCAGACGGTCAACTGCCTCGCCAGCCGTTTGACGTTGGACGATAAAAAGCAGATCGCCCAATACGCCGATGCCAACGACTTCGATTCACTGTGGCACGTGTATGACCGCATTTTCCCGGACTGCGCCGTGCGCGGCGATCAGCGGGAGCGCAAGGGCGACCTCGAGGCGAGCGCCTGGCGGCTCCTGTCTTCCGACCGCGAATTCACGCGGCTGCGCGAAGCGAACGCGGCACACGCGGCCGCCGGTCGCCTGTGAGCATCGGCGCGATTGTTTGGGCTCAAACGCCGTGTGCATCGATCCGTCCCCCGCAACCCCCGCGGCTATAATGCGCGGATGAACGCACACCACCAGACCTTTGATGCCGCCGTGATCGGCGGCGGGCTCGTCGGCAAGACCGCGGCGCTCGCGCTGACTCAAGGCGGGTTGCGCGTGGCGCTGCTCGCGCAACCCTGCGCGGCACTGCCCGCCGGCGTCGCCTTCGACTCGCGGGTCTACGCGCTGTCGTCGAGTTCACAGGCTTTGCTGGAGCGTTTGCGGGTCTGGCAGGCGCTCGATCTGGCGCGGCTCGGGCCCGTCTACGACATGCGCGTCTACGGCGACGCGCACGCCGAACTGCATTTCTCCGCGTTCCAGGCTTCGGTGCCGCAACTGGCCTGGATCGTCGAGTCGTCGGTGATCGAACGTGCGCTGGATGCGGCGTTGCGCTTCCAGCCGAATCTCACCTGGATCGACACGCGCGCTCAGGCGCTGGATTTCACCGCGGATAGCGCGAGCGTCGGGCTAGCCAACGGCAATGTGCTCGACGCCGATCTGGTGGTCGGCGCGGACGGTGCACATTCGTGGGTGCGTGCTCAGATCGGCTCGAAGATGGACCGGCGCGACTACAAGCAAACCGGCGTGGTCGCCAATTTCAAGGCCGAAAAGCCGCACGGCGAAACCGCTTACCAATGGTTCAAGGACGGCGAGATCATCGCGCTCCTGCCCATGCCGGACGGCCACGTTTCGCTGGTCTGGTCGGCGCGCACCGAGCACGCGGAGCAACTGATCGCGCTCGATCCGGCGCAACTCGCCGCTGAAGTGGAACGCGTGACCGGCGGCCAGTTCGGCGTGCTCGATTGCGTGACGCCGGCGCAAGGTTTCCCGCTCGCGCTGCAAACGGTCGACCGGCTGGTGGCGCCACGCGTCGCGCTGGTCGGCGACGCCGCGCATCTGATTCATCCGCTGGCCGGGCAGGGCATGAACCTCGGCCTGCGCGACGTCGCGGCGCTCGCCGACGCGGTCGCCGGCAAGGAATCGTTCCGCGATCTCGGCGACATGGTGCTGCTGCGCCGCTACGAACGCGCCCGCCGCGAAGACATCCGCGCGCTGATGATCGCCACCGACGGGCTGCAAAAACTCTTCTCGGTTCCCGGTCCGTTTGCCAAGGTGTTGCGTAATACCGGCATGGCGTTCGTGGGCGCGCAGCCGTTCATCAAGCGCTTGCTGGTGTCGGCTGCGCTGGGTTGAAGCACCCGGCCGGGCATGCCGCGGCCGGCGACACAGGTATCATGAGCGGATGGACGCCGTTCCGGTCAGACAGGAAACGTCAGGAAACGAGCAATGCGTGCGCATGGCGCGCGATTGAACCAGGAATTCAGGATGAAAAAAACTTTCCGCATGGCCGCCGCCGTGCTTGCCATCGCCGCCGTCACGATCGGCTGCTCCGCGCAGGCCGACCAGACCACCGACAAGCTCAAAGCCACGCTGCAGACGCGTCTTTCCGACGTGTCGATCAAGAGCGTGACGAAGTCGCCGATTGCCGGCCTGTACGAAGTGAACCTCGGCACGCAGATCGTCTATAGCGACGCGAACGGCGATTACCTGATGCTCGGCGACATGGTCGACGCCAAGACCCGCAAGAATCTGACCGAAACACGCCTCGCTGAAACCAACCGCATCGATTTCGCGAGCCTGCCGTTCGGGAACGCGGTGAAGGTCGTGAAGGGCAACGGCGCGCGCAAGATCGCCGTGTTCTCCGATCCGAACTGCCCGTACTGCAAGCAGCTCGAAACGTCGCTCAAGTCGATCGACAACGTGACGGTCTACACGTTCCTGTACCCGGTGCTGTCGCCGGATTCGACCGCCAAATCGAAATCGATCTGGTGCTCGACGGATCGCGCGAAGGCCTGGGAATCGTGGATGCAGGATCATCAGGCGCCTACCGCCGCCGGCACCTGCGACACCGCCGCGATCGACAAGAACCTGGCGCTCGGCCACGCAATGAACGTCGACGGCACGCCCACGGTGTTCCTCGCCGACGGCCGCCGTCTGCCCGGCGCCGTGCCGGCCGACCGTCTGGACAAGGAAATGTCCGCAGTGCACTGAGCACGCGGAACACAACGAACAAAGGAGGCGCGACGTGCGCCTCCTTTCGCATCGAGCCCGAACATCCCCGCCTCACCTCTTCTAATCGCCGCCGATGAAGCCGATCCGCTACACCATCGTTCCCAAGCAACCCGCCGCTCACCTGTTCGAAGTCACCGTGACCGTCGCCGATCCCGATCCGGCCGGCCAGCGTTTCATGCTGCCGGTGTGGATTCCGGGCAGCTACATGGTGCGCGAGTTCGCTCGCAACATCGTGACGTTGCGCGCCTTCAACGACGCGGGCCGCAAAGTGCGCGTCGAGAAGACCGACAAGCACACGTGGCAGGCTGCGCCGGTCAAGGGCGCGCTGACGTTGCGCTATGAGGTCTACGCGTGGGATCTATCGGTGCGCGCGGCGCATCTCGACGATACGACGGGCTTTTTCAACGGCACGAGCGTGTTCCTCTCGCCGCACGGTCATGAGGAAGCGCAGTGCGTGGTCAATATTCAGAAACCCGAAGGCGCGGCGTATCGCAACTGGCGTGTCGCGACCGCGCTGCCGGAGGCGCGCGGCACGAAGCGTTACGGTTTCGGCGAGTATCGCGCGCAGAACTACGACGAACTGATCGATCATCCCGTCACGCTGGGCGAATTCGCGCTGGCGACGTTCAAGGCGCATGGCGTGCCCCACGACATCGTGATCGCCGGACGCGTGATCGGGCTCGACATGGCGCGCCTGTCCGCCGACCTGAAGCGTATTTGCGAAGCGCAGATCGCGTTGTTCGAGCCGAAGTCGAAGAAAGCGCCGATGGATCGCTACGTATTCATGACCCAGGCCGTCACCGATGGTTATGGCGGCCTCGAACACCGCGCTTCAACCGCGTTGATCTGCAATCGCGGCGATCTGCCGGTGGCAGGGCGCGAGGCGCTCACCGAAGGTTACCGGACCTACCTCGGCCTGTGCAGTCACGAATACTTCCACACCTGGAACGTGAAGCGCATCAAGCCGGCCGTGTTCGCGCCGTACGATCTGAGCGTCGAAAACTATACGTCGCTGCTGTGGCTGTTCGAGGGCTTCACCTCTTACTACGACGACCTGATCCTCGTGCGCAGCGGCCTGATCTCGCAGGACGACTACTTCGGCATGCTCGGCAAGGTGATCGGCGGCGTGCAGCGCGGCAGCGGACGTCTCAAGCAGACCGTCGCCGAAAGCTCGTTCGACGCGTGGGTCAAGTACTACCGTCAGGACGAGAACGCGCCGAACGCGATCGTCAGCTACTACACCAAGGGCTCGCTCGTCGCGCTCGCGTTCGATCTGACGATCCGCGCGCAGACCAACAACCGCAAATCGCTCGACGACGTGATGCGTCTGCTGTGGCAGCGCTTCGGCCGTGACTTCTATCGCGGCAAGCCGGTCGGTGTCGACGAAAGCGAGATCGAAGCGATTTTTGCGGAAGCGACCGGCGCGAAATTGGCCGAGTTGTTCGCCGAAGCCGTCCACGGCACGCGCGATCTGCCCCTCGACACGCTGCTCGCACCGTTCGGCGTCGAAATCGCGCCCGAAGTGGACAAAAACGCCAAGCCGTCGCTCGGCGCGCGCATGCGCGGCGGCGCGGATTGCACGCTGGCAGCGGTTCATGACGGCAGCGCCGCACAAAAGGCAGGGCTCTCGGCCGGCGACGTGCTGATCGCGCTCGACGGCCTGCGCGTGACGGGCTCGAATCTTGACGGGCTGCTCGCGCGCTACCAGCCGGGCGCGAAAGTCGAGATTCACGCCTTCCGCCGCGACGAGTTGCGCATCGCGCAAGTCAAGCTGGACGGGCCTGAGGTAGCGCGCTACAAGCTTAGCGCCAGCGACAAGCGCCCCGCCGCGCGCAAGGCTCGCGAGCGCTGGCTGGCTAGCTGATCGTCATCCGGGCCGTCCCAACGGACGGCCCGTGGTGGCGGATTGTTCTACCAGTGCAACGATCCGTCGCCGCCGGATGGCTTTTTCCCGAGGCGGTAAAAAAACACAATGGCTCCATTCGCGCAACACTGCGCGCCCCAACTGGAGTCAACCATGACCACGATCCTGCAAATCAACTCGGCAGCCCGCTCGCAAGGCGCAAACTCGACGTTGCTCGTCAACGAGCTGACCGCAAAACTGCAACAATCGAATCCGGGCGCGCAAGTCGTCGTCCGCAATCTGCAAGCTGAACCGCTGCCGCACCTGGACGACGCCGTCCTCGGCGCGTTCTTCACGCCGGCTGAGCAACGCACGGCCGAGCAAGCCGCGATCGCAGCGCGCAGCGAAGCGCTGATCGCCGAACTGCAAGCCGCCGACATCGTCGTGATCGGCGCACCGATGTACAACTTCGGCATCTCGTCGCAACTGAAGACGTACTTCGACTTCATCGCCCGTGCCGGCATCACGTTCCAGTACACGGCGAACGGTCCGGAAGGTCTCGTGAAGGGCAAGAAGGTTCACGTCGTGTCGGCACGCGGCGGCAAGTATCTGGGCACGCCGAACGACAGCCAGACGCCGTACCTGACGAGCTTCCTGGGCTTCCTCGGTATGACCGAAGTCAACTTCATCTACGCCGAAGGCCTGAACATGGGCCCGGACGCTGCCGGCGCCGCGCTGGCTTCCGCGCGCGAAGCGATCGCTGCTGCGTAAATCTGGCTGCGCCGCTTCGATGCGGTCGATAGCACCGGAATGAAAAACGCCACGAACCTTGGGTCCGTGGCGTTTTTTCTTTGTGGCGCGATGCCGGATGCCGGCGGTTTTTACGCGAGCATTTGCGCTTCGTCGGGCAGGCGCCAGTCGATGGGTTCGCGGCCGTGCTGCGCGAGATAGTCGTTGGCCTTCGCAAAATGCCCGCAGCCGAGAAAACCGCGATGCGCCGACAGCGGCGACGGATGCGGCGCCTCCAGGACGTAATGCGACTTGCCGCCGAGCAGCGCGCGCTTGGCTTGCGCATGCGCGCCCCACAGCATGAACACGAGGCCGTCATGGCGCATCGCCAGTTCATGGATCAGCGTGTCGGTGCATTTTTCCCAGCCACGTTTCGCGTGGCTGGCGGCGGAATCACGCTCCACGGTCAGCACCGTGTTCAACAGCAGCACGCCTTGCTTCGCCCATGTGTCCAGACAACCGTGACGGGGCGTCTCGTGACCGAGGCTTGCGGCGATTTCCTTGAAGATATTGCGCAGCGACGGCGGCGTGCGCACGTCCGGCGCCACGGAAAACGCGAGGCCGTGCGCTTGCGGCGTGCCGCGGTCTTCGCCGTGGTACGGGTCCTGGCCGAGGATGACGACTTTCACTTCGTCAGGACTGGTCAGACGCAGCGCGCGGAACACGTCGGCGGGATAGACGGTTTTGCCGGCGGCGCGCTCACCGTCGACGAAACGGCAGAGCGGCGCGTAGGCGTCGCTTTCGATGAACGGTTTGAGATGTGCGCGCCATGTGGGCGGCAGGGCGTCGAACTGGGCCTCGAGTGTTGGCGGCCGCATGGCGGCGCTGGCGCTGGTTTGCCGCGGCTGCGCGTGCGTCATGTCAGTGGCCGGTGCGGACGCGGCGTCGCCGAACAGCGATGCCTGCGACGGATTGGAGCGGGTACGGGAAGCGGAGGTCATGGCGGGGAAGTGTCGCAGCAAACGCGGCGTTGCTCAAGGTGTCGCCTCAACCAGCCCGCAACTTATAACCGCGCTGCGCCTTGCTGATATTGTCCGGTGCGAGACCGGCTATGTGCTTGCCGAGTTCCGCGGCGAGTGTGTGAAGCGCGGCTTCGTCGCCGGACTTCAGTTCGAGCTCGACTTCCGAGATCGACGCGCGACGCGTTTCGCTATCGACCTCGGCGAACACGTCGCCCTGATCGATCGCCGCTTCGATGTCCGAGCCGTCCACTTCGACACGCCACAGCGTCCGGGTGAAATTCGTGCGGAACAATTCGACGAGTTCGGGCGCTGCCTGACGCAAAGCATCCGCGGCGGACGGTTCGTCGCACTCGCGTAACAACGCATCGATCTCCAGCTTTTCGCCCGCCACCGGCATTTCCCATTCATGCCGGCTGTGCAAACCTTCTTTGGCGTTGCCCACCGTCTTGAAGGTCTGCAGCCAGCCGTCCGGCGTTTGACGCAGACGCAACGCGCTCTTCGAACTCGCCAGCGTCAGCTCGGGCGTGTCGAAGTAAATATTCACCAGCTTGATCGGACGGCCTTTCCCACCCGCGCGCGCGACGAACCATTGCGTCGCCGCTTGCACCTGCGCGGGCGGCAGCGCCAGTTTGATTTCGCGTTCCATGCCCATGATCTGCTCCGCTATGTGCGCCGCGTGCCGTGTGTCGACACCGTGCTCAGAAAAACATCCGAGCAAGCTCCACGCCCGGCTCGTCCGCGCGCATGAACGCCTCGCCGACGAGGAACGTGTGCACGTCCATCGCGCGCAGGCGTTCCACATCGGCGCGCGACAGAATGCCCGACTCCGTGACGACGATGCGGTCCTCCGGAATCGCTTCGAGCATGCCGATCGTCGTTTCGATCGACGTCTCGAAGGTGCGCAGATTGCGGTTGTTGATGCCGATCAACGGCGTTTTCAGCGTGAGCGATTCCATCAGCTCATGCTGGTCGTGCACTTCGACCAGCACGGCGAGACCGAGCGAATGCGCGAGCGCTTCGAGATCCTGCATCTGCGAGGTTTCGAGCGCGGCGGCGATCAGCAGGATCGCGTCCGCGCCCATCGCGCGGGCTTCGACGATCTGGTACGGATCGACGATGAAGTCTTTGCGCAGCACCGGCAAATTGCAGGCCGCGCGCGCTTCCTGCAGATACGCGACGCTGCCTTGAAAGAACTGCACGTCGGTGAGCACGGACAGGCAGGCCGCGCCGTGCTTTTCATACGATCGCGCGATCTCGGCCGGCACGAAGTGCTCGCGCAACACGCCTTTGGACGGGCTCGCTTTTTTGACTTCGGAGATCACCGCGGCGAGACCCGCCGCGTGTTTCGCGCGCAATGCGCCGACGAAATCGCGCAGGTCGCGTGACGACGCTTCGAGGCGCAGCTCTTCGAGCGGCGCGCTCTGTTCGGCCGCGCGGACTTCTTCGCGTTTGACCGCGATGATACGGTCGAGGATGTCGCTCATAAATGTCTCGCTACGTGATTACTGCTTGAATTGCTGGGTGAAACGGACCAGCTCGTCGACTTTCGCGCGGGCCTTGCCGCTCGCGATCGCTTCGCGCGCCAACTGGATGCCGTCCGCGATCGACGAAGCCACGTTCGCCGAATACAGGGCAGTGCCCGCATTCAGCGTGACGATCTCGCGGGCGACGCCCGGCTTGTTGTCGAGCGCTTCGAGCAGCATTGCTTTCGATTCGGTGGCGTCGGCCACTTTCAGCGTGCGGTTCGACACCATCTGCATGCCGAAGTCTTCCGGGTGAATTTCGTACTCGTGGATCTGGCCGTCGCGCAGTTCGCCGACTTGCGTTGCCGCGCCGAGCGAGACCTCGTCCATGCCGTCCATACCGTACACCACCAGCACGTGCTTCGCGCCGAGGCGCTGCATCACGCGCACCTGAATGCCGACGAGGTCCCCGTGGAACACGCCCATCAGTTGATTGGGCGCGCCGGCCGGATTGGTCAGTGGCCCGAGAATATTGAAGATGGTCCGCACGCCGAGTTCGCGGCGCACCGGCGCGATGTTCTTCATGGCCGGATGATGGTTCGGCGCGAACATGAAGCCCATGCCGGTTTCGGCAATCGACGCCGCCACGTGTTCCGGCTGCAGATCGATATTCACGCCGAGCGCTTCGAGCACGTCTGCGCTGCCCGACTTGCTCGACACGCCGCGGCCACCGTGCTTCGCGACCTTCGCGCCGGCCGCGGCGGAGACGAACATGGTCGCCGTGGAAATGTTGAAGGTATGCGAGCCGTCGCCGCCGGTACCGACGATATCGACGAAGTTCGAGTTGTCCGGCACGTCGACGTGCCGGGCGAATTCACGCATCACCGTGGCGGCGGCGGTGATTTCGCCGATGGTCTCTTTTTTGACGCGCAAACCGGTGATGATCGCGGCCGCCATCACCGGCGAAAGTTCGCCGCGCATGATGAGCCGCATCAGGTGCAGCATTTCGTCGTGGAAAATCTCGCGGTGCTCGATGGTCCGTTGCAGCGCTTCCTGTGGCGTAATCGACATGATGTCGTCTCTCTTCATCAAGCGTTGCGGTTGGACGTTTGCGCGCTCGCGAGCTTCGACTGCTTCACGAAGTTTTCGAGCAGCGCGTGGCCGTGTTCGGACAGGATCGATTCCGGATGGAACTGCACGCCTTCCACGGCCAGTTCCTTGTGGCGCACACCCATGATCTCGCCGTCTTCGGTCCATGCCGATACTTCGAGGCAGTCGGGCAGCGATTCGCGTTCGATCGCGAGCGAGTGGTAGCGGGTCACGACGAAATGCTTCGGCAGGTCGGCGAACACGCCTTTGCAGTCGGTTTCGATCGTGCTGACCTTGCCGTGCATGATGGTTTGCGCGCGCACCACGCGCCCGCCGAAAGCCTCGCCGATCGCCTGATGGCCGAGACAGACACCGAGAATCGGCGTCTTGCCGGCGAATTCACGCAGCACGTCGAGCGTGATGCCGGCATGTTGCGGATTGCTCGGACCGGGCGACAGGCAGATGCGCTCGGGGTTGAGCTTCGCGATTTCGTCCAGCGTGATTTCGTCGTTCCGATAGGTGCGCACGTCTTCGCCGAGTTCGCCGAAGTATTGCACCAGGTTGTAGGTGAACGAGTCGTAGTTGTCGATCATTAGCAGCATGGTGTGTCTCCGGTCAGAAGTCGCTATCGAGGCCGTCTTGAACCTGTTCGGCGGCGCGCAACACGGCGCGCGCCTTGTTCTCGGTCTCTTGCCATTCGGATTCCGGCACCGAATCCGCGACTACACCCGCTGCCGCCTGCACATACAGATTGCCGTTCGCGATCACGCCGGTGCGGATCGTGATGGCCAGATCCATTTCGCCGGTGAACGACAGATAGCCGACCGCACCACCGTACAGGCCGCGCTTCACGGGCTCCAGTTCGTCGATCAATTCCATCGCGCGGACCTTCGGCGCGCCCGACAGCGTGCCGGCCGGGAAGGTGGCGCGCAGCACGTCGAAATTGGTGGTGCCGGGTTTCAGCTTGCCTTCGACCGAACTCACGATGTGCTGCACGTGCGAGTACTTTTCGATCACCATCTTGTCGGTGACGACCACCGAGCCGATTTGCGCGATGCGGCCTACGTCGTTACGCGCGAGGTCGATCAGCATGACGTGTTCGGCGATTTCCTTCGGGTCGTTCAGCAGCTCGGTGGCGAGTTCCGCATCGCGTTCCGGCGTATTGCCGCGCGGACGCGTGCCGGCGAGCGGCCGGATCGTGACGATGCGATCCTCGCTGCGCTTTTCCTGGCGCACCAGGATTTCCGGCGATGCGCCTACCACGTGGAAGTCGCCGAAGTTGTAGTAATACATATACGGCGACGGATTCAGCGAGCGCAGCGCGCGGTACAGCGAGAGCGGATTGTCGCGGTACGGCTTGATCAGGCGCTGGCCGACCTGCACCTGCATCAGTTCGCCAGCGGCGATGTATTCCTTCGCCTTGCGCACGGCCGCCAGGTAATCGTCTTTGGCGAATTCGCGGTAGGTCTCGGTGCGCACGCTCGCCGACGTGACCGGCGGTTGCACGGTGGTGCGCAAACGCTGGCGCAGTTCGCGCAGCCGCTGTTTGGCTTTCGTGTACGCCTCGGGCTGCGTCGGATCGGAGTAGACCACCAGATAGAGCTTGCCCGCGAGGTTGTCGATCACCGCGACTTCCTCAGTCAGCAGCAACTGGATGTCGGGCAGATTCAGATCGTCTTTCGGTGCCGTGTGCGCGAGCTTTTTCTCGATGTAGCGCACCGCGTCGTAACCGAAATAACCGGCCAGACCGCCCGCGAAACGCGGCAAGCCGGGGCGCTGCGCCACTTTGAAGCGGCCCTGGAATTGCTGGATGAATTCGAGCGGGTCGCCCTCGTGTGTTTCGACGACCTTGCCGTCACGCACCACTTCCGACACGCCGTTACGAGTGCGCAGCAGCGTGCGCGCCGGCAGGCCGATGAACGAATAGCGGCCGAAACGTTCGCCGCCCACCACCGACTCCAGCAGGAACGAGTTCGCGCCGTTGCGCTCGCTTTGCGCGAGCTTCAGGTACAGAGAGAGCGGCGTTTCGAGGTCGGCGAGCGCTTCGGCGATCAGCGGAATGCGGTTGAAGCCCTCATTGGCGAGGGACTGGAATTCGAGTTCGGTCATGTTCCGATCCTGTACGGTGGTCCGGCGGCAGTGTGCGTCGGACAAAGCGGGTCATTGCGCGGCCGGTCAGGCGTTGGTTCGACGTATCGACACGATGATACCGACCGGCGCGAGTTTCCCATCGACGCGTGCAAGGGATTTCAGCGCACAGATGTACTTTGCGGGTACACGCAGGCCGAATCAACCGATGCAGCGAAACAAGATGATGGAAAAAACGCGTGAGCGCAGCGAAGTAAAAAACGGTTGCCGAAGACGAGCTTCAGCGTACCTCAGGCGAGGTTAGCGCGACCAGCGACGCCAGGGCCAGGCTCCCCGGTCGATGCTAATCAGACTCCGTTTTTTATTCAGAAACATGAGGATGAAGGACTTTTCAAGTCGTGGAATGGTGCGCTGCGATCGCCTTGGCGGCGCCGAGCAGCGAGTCAACTATACCATCGGATTTTATTGTTTGTATAGCTTGGCCGTGGTTGTAGCCGTACGGCACCGTGAGCGTCGCCATGCCCGCCGCGCGGCCCGCCAGCGCGTCGTTTTCCGAATCGCCGATGGCCACCGTGGCTCGCGGTTCGACGCCCAGTTGTGCCGCGGCGGTCAGCATGGGCAGCGGATCCGGCTTCTTTTTCGCCAGGCTGTCGCCGCCGATCACGACGCTGAAATACTGCGCGAGCCCATACTGCTGCAGCAACTCCACTGCGAACCGGTGCGGCTTGTTGGTCACGCAGGCGAGTTTGAGACCGGCCTCGCGCATGGCGATCAGGCCGGCTTCGACATCGGGATAAAGCCGCGTGTGCGTGCCGTTGATCTTCGCGTACTCCTCCTGATAGATCGCGAGCGCTTCGTCGAAGCGGTCTTGCGCATGCTCCGTTTCGAAGCGCGGCGCCAGCACGCTGCGGATCAGATGCTCTGAACCCTTGCCCACATAACCGACCACCTCCTCGCGCGACGTTTCTTCTGCGTCGAGTTGCGCGAGCATGCCGTTCAGGCCGGCGGTGAAGTCGTCGGCGGTATCGATCATCGTGCCGTCCAGGTCGATGATCGCGGCTTGCAGGCGTGGGCTGGTGAAGGTCGGAGCGGGGAACGGAGTAGTCATGTTGCTTACAAGTGCTCAGTGCTGAATGTTGGCGAGCGCCGCGCGCATCTTTTCGATCACGACCTTGTGGTCGGGCTGGCCGAAAATTGCCGAACCGGCGACGAAGGTGTCCGCGCCGGCCGCCGCGATTTCAGCGATGTTGTCGACCTTCACGCCGCCGTCTACTTCCAGGAAGATCTGCCGGCCGGTGCGTTCCTTGTAGGCGTCGATCCGCTTGCGCGCTTCGCGCAGCTTGTTGAGCGCTTCCGGAATGAACGACTGCCCGCCGAAGCCCGGATTCACCGACATGATCAGCACAAGATCGAGCTTATCCATCACGTGATCCAGATAATTCAGCGACGTGGCCGGGTTGAACACCAGGCCGGCCTTGCAGCCGTGGTCGCGGATCAGCGACAGCGTGCGGTCGATATGGTCCGAGCCTTCCGGGTGAAAGCTGATCAGGTTCGCGCCGGCCTTGGCGAAGTCCGGGACGATGCGGTCGACCGGACGCACCATCAGATGCACGTCGATCGGCACGTCGACATGCGGGCGGATCGCTTCGCAGACGAGCGGCCCGATAGTAAGGTTCGGCACGTAATGGTTGTCCATCACGTCGAAGTGAATCCAGTCGGCGCCAGCGGCGACGACGTTGCGGACTTCCTCGCCAAGGCGGGCGAAGTCGGCTGACAGAATGCTTGGAGCGATGCGGAATTGCGTCATGGCGGGGGCGGAGGCAAGCGGGAAAGCGCCATTTTACCGTTTTGTGCGCGGGCGTTCCGGTTCACGGGTGCATTCGGGGGCGGCTCGTCGTTTGAGCGGCGAATGCGACAAAACGCCTTACTCGCTCTTGTCCAAAGGGATTTGTCCGGTTGCGGGCGTGCCGCGCATCAAGCAGAATGCCAAAACCATCAGCGCCGCTTCGCCAATGCGCCCGCAAACCATTGGCGTTCGGGCTTTCCCGCGATTTTTCACACCCCGTTTCAGCAGACCGGAATCAGGATGAGCCAGTACGAATTCAGCGTCTCGGCGCAGGTGCAATATCTGCCCGAAGAGTCGGACCCGGAGCGCCGCCAGTATGCGTTCGCATACACGCTGACTATCCGTAACACCGGCCAGGTGCCCGCGCAATTGATCGCGCGCCATTGGGTGATCACCGACAGCGACAAGAACGTGCAGGAAGTGAAGGGCCTGGGCGTGGTCGGGCACCAGCCGTTGCTCAAACCGGGCGAGCATTTCGAGTACACGAGTTGGGCGGTGATTGCCACGCCGGTCGGCACCATGCGCGGGGAATACTTCTGCGTGGCCGAGGACGGCGAGCGTTTCGAAGCGCCAGTGCCGGAGTTCATCTTGCGCATGCCGCGCACCTTGCATTGAACCGAGGGCGTGGCCCGCGGTCTTTAAGAAGCTCAATGCGCGGTTAAGCGCGCAGCATTACTGCGATTTTTGCTGCTTTTGCTGTTCACTCGCGTTGGCGCGCGCCGCTTTCTTCTTGCCGGACGACGTCCACACAACGATAAAGACGAGCAGGAAGAGCGCGAGGAGCGATTCCAGCGCGAAGATGAGCATCGGGTATTCGTCGAACAGATCAGACATGGCGGTTTCCATCAAGAACGAACATTGTATGCGTTTTGTCCGCACGGCCGGAGCATGGCTCGGAGCGCTTTCGGTTGCGGTGATGCTGGCGTCCTGCGGTGGCGGCGGAGCGATCCGGCCTTCGGTTTCGCCCCCCACGGGTGCCGCGATCATACCCGGACAGATCGCCGCGACACGACTGACCGCCGTTGCGTGGCAGCAAGTGCCGGGTTGGCAGGACGACTCGTTGATAGGCGCAACGGCCGCGTTGCGGCAAAACTGCGTGAGGCTCGCACGTCAACCGAACTGGGCGCGCGCATGTGCCGCAGCCTCGCAAATCGACGACCTCGACGTCACCAGTGCGCGGGCTTTTTTTGAAGCCTATTTCACGCCATTCCAGTTAGCGAATACCGACGGCACCCTCGACGGTCTCGTCACGGGCTACTACGAGCCCTTGCTGCGTGGTTCGCGTACGCGGCACGGTGTGTATCAGACCGCGTTGTATCGCTGGCCGGCGAGTTATCGCGCGGGCGCGCCGCTGCCGGCGCGTGCGCAACTCGAACGCGCAGGTGTGCTCAACGGTAACGAACTCGTGTGGGTCGATGATCCGATCGAAGCTTTCTTCCTGCAGGTGCAGGGGTCCGGGCGCATCGTGATGGAAGACGGCAGCGTCATGCGTCTGGGCTTCGGCGGTACCAACAATCAGCCGTACAAGTCGATCGGACGTTGGCTGCTGGATCGCGGCGAACTGACGCCCGCGCAGGCGACCATGCAGGGCATCAAGGCGTGGGCACGCGCGAACCCGACGCGCGTCGATGCGTTGCTCGATACGAATCCGCGCTTCGTTTTTTTCCGCGAGATGCCTTCCGGCGAAAGCGTGCCGAGCGGCGGCGCGGACGGCCCAATCGGCGCGCTGGGTGTGCCGCTAACGCCGGAGCGGTCGATTGCAGTCGATCCGACGTCGATTCCACTTGGTACGCCGGTGTTTTTGCAGACCACGCGTCCGTTGACGAACTCGCCGATGAATCGCCTCGTCTTCGCGCAAGACACGGGTTCCGCGATCAAGGGCGGCGTGCGCGCCGATTATTTCTGGGGCCTCGGCGACGACGCCGGCGATCTGGCCGGCAAGATGAAGCAGGGCGGCCGGATGTGGCTGTTGCTGCCGAATTCTTGAGGGTTGAGTAGCGCGTGGCGCGGTGCGGGTCCGCCGCGCCGCGCGTTACTTCCTGCTTGTTACAGCCCCGACTTGCGCTTGTCCACCACGCGCCGCGCCTTGCCGACCGAACGCTCGATCCCGTTCACACCCAGCACGTTCACCACCGCGCTCACGCCGATCAGCGCCTTGATGTCATAGGTCAACGCCTGCTTGGCCGTGTTCAACGCGGCCGTATCCGGCGCCGATTCCGGGCAAGGTTCGACGTTCAACGTCAACACGTCGAGCGGGCCTTCCTTGGTCAGCACGATCTGATAGTGCGGCGCGAGCGCGTGCTGCTTGAGCAGCAGTTCCTCGATCTGCGTCGGGAACACGTTCACGCCGCGCACGATCATCATGTCGTCCGAGCGGCCGGTGATCTTTTCCATCCGACGCATGGTGCGGGCGCTGCCCGGCAATAGGCGCGTCAGGTCGCGCGTCCGGTAACGGATGATCGGCAGCGCCTCTTTGGTCAGCGACGTGAACACCAATTCGCCGAGTTCGCCGTCCGGCAGCACCTCGCCGGTTTCGGGATCGATGATCTCGGGATAGAAATGATCTTCCCAGATGGTCGGGCCGTCTTTCGTTTCCACGCACTCAGACGCCACACCCGGGCCCATCACTTCGGACAGGCCATAGATGTCGACAGCATCGATGCCCATGCGCTTTTCGATTGCCTGACGCATGTCGTTGGTCCACGGTTCCGCGCCGAAGATGCCGAGGCGCAGCGAACAATTGGCCGGGTCGATGCCTTGACGCTCGAGTTCGTCGGCAATGGAGAGCATGTAGCTCGGCGTCACCATGATGATGTCCGGCCGGAAGTCCTGGATCAGTTGCACCTGCTTTTCGGTCTGGCCACCACCGAACGGGATCACAGTGAGCCCCGCGCGTTCGGCGCCGTAGTGCGCGCCGAGACCGCCCGTGAACAGGCCGTAGCCATAGCTCACGTGAACCTTGTCGCCACGCTTCGCACCGGCGGCGCGGATCGAACGCGCGACGAGATTCGCCCACGTGTCGATGTCGCGCGCGGTGTAGCCCACGACGGTCGGCTTACCCGTGGTACCGGACGATGCGTGAATCCGTGAAATCTGTTCCTGAGGCACGGCGAACATACCGAACGGGTAGCTGTCGCGCAGATCCTTCTTGGTGGTGAAGGGGAACCGCGCCAGGTCCGCGAGGGTTTTCACTTCGCTCGGATGAACCCCGGCTTCGTCGAATTTGTGTCGATAAACCGGCGAGTTTTCATAAGCGTGGTTCAACGACCATTTAAGCCGTTCAAGTTGAAGCGCGGCAAGTTCGTCGCGGCTGGCGGTCTCGATCGGATCGAGCGGAAGGGCGGTGGTCATCGAATGTCTCCTTGCTGCCTCAATGCTTGGGTCTGAAATACGCGCGCTTGCGCGCAAAAACCTGGGGCTGGCTGCTGTTTAGCGGTGTGGCGGCGAAGAGCCGCTACTGGGCCGCGAATCTGTCATTGGTTTGCTGCGTGGTGTCTCGGAGTTATAGCGTTTGCTGCGAGGTTGCTGTTATCACTCGCCTGTCGGAATCAGATTGCCTTTGATTTGCGCCGATTTGCCGCGGAACATTGCAACGGTTTCTTCGGCACGGTTCGTCACGCGAATGTCGTAGATGCCGGTTCGGCCACTCAGCGTCTGCTCGACGGCTTCCGCTGTCAGCACGTCGCCCCCTCGCACGGGCCGCAGAAACTCGATCGAGCATCCGGCGGCAACCGTGTTGATGTTGTACGTGTTGCAGGCGAACGCAAAGGTCGAATCTGCGAGCGTGAAAATCAGGCCGCCGTGGCAAATCTGATGGCCGTTCAGAAAGTCCTCACGTACGGCCATGCGCAGGCGCGCGTATCCGGGGCGTACTTCGACGATTTCGAGGCCGAGCGCGCGGCTGCACGCGTCGTTCTCGTACATTGCAGCAGCAGTCGCGCGGGCGAGTTCGTCGGGTGTCATCTGATTGGGATGGTTGGCTTGAGCGGACATGTCAGCGGCCCTCGAAGCGCGGCGCGCGCTTTTCAACAAAGGCTTGCACGCCTTCTGCGTAGTCGTGGGAAGCACCCAGTTGACGTTGCAAATCGCGTTCGAGATCGAGTTGCTGGTCGAGCGTTTGCGTCGCGCCCTTCCGCATGGCCTGCTTGATTGCGGCGATGGCGCGCGTGGGTTGTTGCGCAAGTTGAGTCGCAAGTTTCGCCGCAATGGCGGCGAGTTCCGCGTCGTCGACTGCTTGCCAGATCAAGCCCCAGCTTTCGGCTTTTTCCGCGCTGAGTTTGTCGCCGGTGATGGCGAGCCCTAACGCGCGAGCCATGCCGACGCGCTGCGGCAGGAACCATGTGCCGCCCGAGTCCGGCACGAGGCCGATCTTCACGAACGCCTGAATGAAGCTGGCGGAGCGAGCCGCGAGGACGAGGTCGCACGCGAGCGCGAGATTGGCGCCCGCGCCGGCGGCCGTGCCGTTCACCGCAGCGATGACCGGCAGCGGCAAAGCTTGCAGGCGGCGAATCAGCGGATTGAAATGTTGCTCGATCAGTTCGCCCAGATCGGTCATGGCGCCTGGCGTGAAGTCGAGGTCGGCGAGATCCTGGCCGGCGCAAAAGCCGCGGCCCGCGCCGGTGAGCACAAGCGCGCGGGCGCCGGACGTTTCGACCTCGTCGAGCGCGGCGCTCAATTCCTGATGCATCGCGCGCGTGAAGCTGTTGAGTTTGTCCGGCCGGTTCAGCGTGATGGTTGCGACATGGCTCGACGCGTCGATGTCCAGTCGAATCGCTTCATATGACATTGGGTGTCTCCTCAAAGTCTCTTTGACCGATGCGCGCTGTGGCGTCGACCTCAGATTCGCTCGATGACCAGCGCGATGCCCTGGCCTACGCCGATGCACATTGTGCAAAGCGCAAAGCGGCCATTGGTCCGTTCCAACTGGTACAACGCGGTCGTGATCAAACGCGCGCCTGATGCGCCCAGCGGATGACCAAGCGCAATGGCTCCGCCGTTCGGGTTGACGCGCGGGTCGTTGTCGCGCAGACCGAGCGTGCGCAGAACAGCCAGGCCTTGCGATGCGAAGGCTTCGTTCAACTCGATCACATCGAGCTGTTCGAGCGTCATGCCGAGTTGCTTCAACAGCTTTTGCGTGGCCGGCGCCGGACCGATACCCATGATGCGCGGCTCGACGCCTGCTGTTGCCATGCCCACCACGCGGGCGCGGCGACGCAGTCCGTATTGATCGGCGGCCTGCTGGTTTGCGAGCAACAGTGCGCACGCGCCGTCGTTCACGCCCGACGCATTGCCGGCCGTCACGCTGCCGTCCGGACGGACCACGCCCTTGAGCTTGCCCAAACTTTCGAGCGAAGTTTCGCGCGGGTGTTCATCGAGCAGCACGCGTACGGGGTCACCCTTCTTCTGCGCGATGTCGACGCCGACAATTTCTTGGGCCAGCGTGCCGTCCTGCTGGGCCCGAGCGGCTTTTTGCTGGCTCGCCAGCGCAAACGCGTCCTGATCAGCACGGCTCACGCTGAATTCGACGGCAACGTTTTCCGCGGTCTCAGGCATTGAATCGACGCCGTACTGACGTTTCATCAGCGGATTGATGAAGCGCCAGCCGATGGTCGTGTCGTAAATGTCGGCCTGACGCGAGAACGCGCTAGTCGCCTTGCCCATGACGAACGGCGCACGCGTCATGCTTTCGACGCCGCCGGCGATCATCAGGCGTGCTTCCCCCGCCTTGATGGCGCGCGCCGCGGTGCCGACCGCGTCCATACCCGATCCGCACAAGCGGTTGATGGTTGCGCCGGGTGCTTCGGTGGGCAAGCCGGCCAGCAACGCGGACATACGGGCGACGTTGCGATTGTCTTCGCCGGCCTGGTTCGCGCAGCCATAAATGACGTCGTCGAGAGCGCGCCAGTCGACGCCGGGATTGCGTTCGATCAGCGCCTTGATCGGCACCGCGCCGAGGTCGTCGGCGCGGACATCTTTCAGGGCGCCGCCGTAGCGGCCGATTGGAGTGCGAATCGCATCGCAAATGAAGGCGTCGTTCATATGGATTCCTGCTGGGGCGGATCGGCGTGAGGTGCCGATCCGATGTCTCATGTTAGTTTGGGTGCACAGCCAGGTCCATTCGGCCAAACGGCATAGGACGAAGCCGTGTTTTGTCTTATGCCATTCAGCCAGCTACCGCCGGCGCCGCTTTCGGTTCAACATGAACCCGGCTTTGAACTACGCGGAAGCGATTCGATACGAAGGCGGCGTCCGCCAGCGCGGCATTGGCCGCCGGGTTCGCGCCCGTGCCGTGGAAGTCGGAAAAGGCTGCCGACTGATTGACGAACACACCGCCGGTCAAATTGATCGACAAGGCCACACCACCGCGGATCGATGCTTCGTGCGCTTCTTCCAGCACCGCGTCGTCCGTGCTGTACACCGACAGCGTCAGCGCACCGTGCTCGGCGGCGATCGCGCCGGCGAGATCGAGCGACTGCGCAGTCGAGTCCGTCGCGATCACGAACGAGATCGGGCCGAACCATTCTTTGGTGAACTGTGCTTGGTCGGTGGCGGCATCCAGTTGAAGCACGAGCGGCGTGCGCACGCGGGCCGCGGCAAATGCGGGATGTTCGAGCGTCAGGCTCTCGACGAGCACGCGGCCGAGTTTTGCGGCATCGTCGATGCGTTGAGTCACGCCTTCGTTCTGAATCGCGCCGAGTAGTTCGACAGCGCGAGCCGGGTCGGCCACGAGTTTTTGCACGGCGCCGGCAATGGCTTGAGCGACTTCGTCAAAACCGAGCGTGCCTTCCGCAGTGCGGATGCCGCCGCGCGGCACATAGATGTTTTGCGGCGCGGTGCACATCTGGCCCGAGTACAGCGCGAGCGAGAAGGCGATGTTGCGGGCGGCGGCCTTGATGTCGTCGACCGAGTCGATCACGATCTGGTTCACGCCGGCTTTTTCGGTGTAGACCTGCGCCTGATGCGCATTGCGCTCGAGCCACGTGCCGTTTTGCGTGCTGCCCGTGAAGTCGATGAGTTTGATTTCCGGGCGCAGGGCCAAGTCTTGGACGAGTGCACCGTCGTTCGGTTCGGTGGCCAGCAAGGTAACGACGTTCGGATCGAATCCCGCTTCGCGCAAAACGTCACGCGCAATTCGCACGGTCAGCGCGAGCGGCAGAATTGCGCCCGGGTGCGGTTTGACGATGACCGTGTTGCCGGTGGCCAGATCGGCGAAGAGGCCCGGATAGCCGTTCCACGTCGGGAAGGTGCAGCAGCCGAGCACGAGGCCGGTGCCGCGCGGCACAACGGTGTAACGCTTGTGCATGGCGAGCGGCGGGTTCTTGCCTTGCGGCTTTTCCCAATGGGCGTCGCCGGGAATGCGGCGCAATTGGTCCCATGCGTACACGACGGCTTCAAGCGCGCGGTCTTGCGCGTGCGGGCCGCCGGCTTGGAAGGCCATCATGAACGCCTGACCGGTCGTGTGCATCACGCTGTAGCCGATTTCGAAGCTGGCGCGATTCACGCGGGCAAGGATTTCGAGGCACACGCCGATCCATGCCCGCGGGCCCGCCGCGCGCCAGTCGCGCTGGGCGGCGGCGGCGGCCGCGATCAGAGCGGCGGGGTCGGCCTTCGGATAGCGCACGCCGAGCGGGAATCCGAACGGTGAGACTTCGGCGCCGACGGTTTCGCCCGTCGACGGTTGGTCCAGCTGGAACGTTGCGTTGAGGTGCGCTTTGAATGCGGCTTCGCCGTCCGCGTTGGCCGTTTCCCCGTACACTTTCGGACTGGGCATTTCGACGAACGGGCTCCAGTAGCCGCGCGTTTCAACCGCGGTGAGTGCCTTTTGCAGCGTGTCTTCGTGCTTGGTGAATAGCGGATGTGTCATGGCAGAGGGGCTTGGCTGTACGTTGGGAAAAGCCTGTCGAATAATTGACCGACCGGTTGGTTGGTGAATGGTAGCATTATTAAGATGGCCGCGCGAAGTGTTTTCGCGCGCAATTTTTCTACCCTTGGGAGGCGGCATGGCTTACGAGAACATTCTGGTTGAGACGCGGGGACGAGTCGGCTTGATCATGTTGAATCGTCCGAAGGCGTTGAACGCTCTGAATGACGCGTTGATGGACGAGTTGGGGACGGCGCTGCGCGAGTTCGATGCGGACGACGCGATCGGCGCGATCGTGGTCACGGGCAGTGAAAAAGCGTTCGCGGCCGGTGCCGACATCGGCATGATGTCCACCTATACCTATATGGATGTCTATAAGGGTGACTACATCACCCGCAACTGGGAAACTGTTCGCTCCATTCGCAAGCCGATCATTGCCGCAGTGGCCGGGTTCGCGCTCGGCGGCGGCTGCGAGTTGGCGATGATGTGCGACATCATTTTCGCCGCCGACACGGCAAAGTTCGGCCAGCCGGAAATCAAGCTCGGCATCATGCCGGGCGCTGGCGGTACGCAGCGCTTGCCGCGCGCCGTCTCCAAGGCGAAGGCGATGGACCTCTGCCTGACCGCGCGGTTCATGGATGCCGCCGAAGCTGAGCGCGCCGGATTGGTGTCGCGTGTGATTCCGGCTGCTTCTTTGGTGGACGAGGCGGTGGCTGCTGCTGCGACGATCGCGGAATTCCCTCTGCCGGCGGTAATGATGGTGAAGGAATCGGTCAATCGCGCCTACGAAACGACGCTCGCGGAAGGCGTGCATTTCGAGCGGCGCCTGTTCCATTCGCTCTTCGCTACCGAAGATCAGAAGGAAGGTATGGCCGCGTTCGTGGAGAAGCGCAAACCGGTGTTCAAGCATCGTTAATACGCTTGTCAAA
>NZ_JARESS010000064.1:0-41607 GCF_046027915.1 Paraburkholderia sp. RL17-347-BIC-D | reverse complement strand
CGGGGGCCCCCCGGGGGGGGGGCCGCCGCCCCCCCCCCCCCCCCCGCCCTACTGTTTCTGGGACGGAAATCACGTGTTCAAAAGGCCACTGACGCGCATGTGGGTCTTGCTACCTGCGAGGCATTTTTTTCAAGAACTGCCGGTCACGGCTCCGCGCAAACAAAACTGCTGGCGAGATTCACATTGCCCTTGCCGACATAGCGAGGAAACAGCGGATAGCGGCACAGCGGACGTGAGCGTCCATTAGTCGCCGCAGCGATATCCGTTGCCGTCAATGTCTCGGGCGATGCCCCGCGCGTCACCCAATTATCGAGCGCGCCTAGCAGATCGACCGATGGAATGAACGCGCCGCTGCCGTGCTGGAATCCCGGCACCATGTACAAGCGCATGAAACTATTGACCTGGTCGACACCGAACCGGTCGACCAGCGTGTCGTAATACGCGATTGTCTGGTTCGGGCTGATGACTTCGTCGGCGAGGCCTTGCAGCGTGATGAGCTTGCCGCCGCGCGCAATGTAGCGCGTGAGGTCGGGGTTCATCGCGCCGATCGTCTGCGACAGCGCGACCAGTTGCGCGCGATATTTGCCGGGGTGTTGCGGGTCGAACCTGAGCGAGTCGAAGCTGGCGTCCCGTGTGACGAAGTAACGGATATAGCCGTCGCCTTGCGCGAACAGGTAGCCGTTGGCGAAGAACGTCGGCAACGGCAGGCGCTCCGGCTGATGCGCGAGGCCGAGCAGGCCGGTCAGACGCGTGCCCTGAAAAATGTTGTAGCCGCCATAGCCGTTGACGTCCCACGCCAGACGGTAAGGCAAGGAAAGCCCGTCGCGCATCACGAGCAAAGTGGAGAGCTGCGTGTTCGTGAGGCATTCATCGTGCGACGGCGTGCGTCCGCTGCAGCGCAACGAGTCGATGATCTCCGTTTCGTGGTCGTGGCACGCGGCGACGTCGCTGACGATACCGTCCGCCGCGCCGTCGAGCCGGTCGCAGGTGGCGAGGGTTCGTTGATAGACGTGTTCGAGCAGCAACGGCGGAATGAAGCCGCCGGGCGTGGTGTATTCCGCCTGGCCGAGTTTCACGCCGAGCAGGCGCACCCCGGAAAAATTGAGCGCGGGCGAATTGGCGATCACGCCGTCGTAGTCGTCGGGAAAGCGCTGCATCACGGTGTAGCCTTCGCGGCCGCCGGTCGAGCCGCCGGCGAAATACATCCGTTGCGGCGGCCGTCCATACGCGCGCGCAATCAGGGCAAGCGCGGCATCGTGCGTTTTCTTCAGGTGCGCAAAGCCGAAGTTCGTGACCGCCTCGTCGACGAGGCCGAACACCGCGACCGATGAATCGCCGACGTGCCCCGAGTCGTCGCCGAAGGTCGCATAGCCTTGCGCGAGCGGCGCGCGGTTCGGCGAAAACGGCATCACGCCGGTGCCGCTCACCACCACGCCGTTGTAACCGCCCCCGCCGATCTGCAGCGCGCGGCCGTTCCAGCGACGCGGCAAGTTCAGATCGAAACGGATATCGGGTGTGGTGGCGTTGAACCCTTTAATGCGGCCGGTGATGCGGCAATATTCGCCGCCTTGCTGATTGCCGGGCGCGGTGGCGCTCACCATCGCCGCGCTTTCGATCTGTACGCCGGCGGTCGGCAACGCAATGAGTTCGGGCTGCAGAACGGCGCCCGCTAATTCCGCACAGCGCATGGCGAGCGGCGCTTCCTTGAGAGCGGCGAGCGCCGGGTGAGCGGCGAGCCACAACATCGCGCCGACAACGTGGATGACCGCGCGCGAGTCTCGCGCGACACGCGCACGGCGCCGGCGCGACCTCATCCGTAACCCGCGCCATTGGCAGCCGCCGCCGACTGCTGCCCTCTCCAGCCGCGCCAGCCGCGCGCGATCATCAGCACGGCGCCGATGGCGACGAGATCGCCGCCGAGTCCGATCAGCACGCCGCGAAAGCCATGAAACATATGCGGCGTCGCCGTATCGACGATCAGCGAAACCAGTGTGCCCGCAACGAAACACACAAGCCCCGTGCGGCCGACCGTGACCACGGCAGGCAAGCGCCGCGCGAGCCACGCGATACTGCCCATGCGCACGAACTGCGCGGCGAGCCAGGCAATGACAATAAAGTTGATCACGCGGTCGGGAGACAGATTCTGTTTAAACGTGCCGGGCAACGGTTGCGTCAGCACGAAAAGTTTGACGATAGCGAACGCCAACACCGCGACCACCGCGATCCGCGTGAGCCAGCGCGCGGTACGGGTTGCGTGAAAGCGCTCGCTGATGGGCTGCACCCGGCAGAGAATCCCGAGCACGAACATCAGTTGCCATGCAAACGGATTAAAAGCCCAGTTGGCCACGTCGTCAATGCTGAATAATGCGGCCAGCGGCCGGGCCAACGCCCAGATCAGCAAGCTCAAGCCGAGCGCCATGAGCGACGACCGCCGCGCCAGCGGCACCGCGAACGGCACGCACAGCGCGAAGATCACGTACATGGGCAACACGCTCGACAGATAAGGCTGGCGCCGCAGCAGCATGATATCGAAGGCTTCGCGCAGCGGCTGAACCGCGAAAGGCGGCCAGCCGGTGAGATCGACCATGGGACGGTTCAGATTGAGCGACGCGAGGATCGCGCCGGACAGCAGCGTCAATACCGCCGTCAACAGATAGGCGCGGTAGATTTCCCAGCAGCGCCTGACAAAGCGCATTTTCGCCGCGTTCTCACCGCGGCCCGCGAGCACCGCCGTGTACGCCGCCGCCGACGCATATCCGCCCAGAAACACGAACACTTCCGCCGAATCGCACAACGCATACGCGTGCAGCATCAGATGCGACAGCGTGCTGCCGGGAATGTGATCCAGCACGATGACGATCAGCACGACGCCGCGGAAGAAGTCCACTTCGATCGAGCGCCCTCCAAGGGGACTTCCTCCGGGGCGGCCGCGACGGGTTTCCATTCAGGTTCTCGCAGGATAGGCGCGCGTCTGCCGCGCGTCGTTTTTCGTAGGAACACCATGACAATAAAACGTTCCCAGCGAGGCTGCGCGGTCCATCGGCGCGCGCTGACAACCTGCCTCTAATTTCAAATTACGTGGCGGCGATTTGAAATTCCGTTGTCGGCATGCGGTAATACTGAGTCGTCACGCATTCGGTTCGCGGCAAGATTTGCGGCTTTAATTCGCCGGGCGCGAATGCAATCGGTAATCAGCGCAAAAAATAAATCGCAGAGAGCGATGCGCGATTTTTTTTGCTTTTTTTCATCGTAGGATGGTTTCATGCACGCCCGTCGGACCTCGCGCGTTTCGCGCGATGCCACCTTTCGACGGCGTCCACTCATGTGGACCGGACACGCGGCCGGCCGATCCGCGATCGGCCGGCACGCCGAGCGTCATTGCGACGCCTTTCCAACCGCCACGGCCGACCTGAGCGTCACCGATGCGCGCCGGTCCTTCCATTACCGCCCCGAACGGCTGCGCTGCGCGCGCCACCTTCGCACTGGAAGACGACCACATGAACAACAGAATTGCCGGCTTCGACGGATTGCGCGCGATCGCAGTCCTGATGGTATTTTTTCAGCATCGCCTGTTCGGCGACATCGGCGAGATCGGCCATCTCGGCGTATGGATCTTCTTCGCGCTGAGCGGTTTTCTGATCATCGGCATTCTGTCCGCGCAACGCACGCGCATTGAAAGCGGCGCCAGTCGATTCGGCGCTGAATTGAAGCGCTTTCTGTTTCGCCGAACCCTGCGCATCTTTCCGATTTACTACCTGATGCTGGTGGTGATGTGCGTACTGATGGCGTTCGGCATGGCAAGTCCCGAACTGGCGAGCGGCATGCCGTTTCATTTTGCCTATTTGTCGAACATCTGGATCGGCTCTGTGCTGCACTACTGGCCGGGGCGCTACTCGCATTTGTGGAGCCTCGCGATCGAGGAACAGTTTTATCTCGTGTTCGCGCCACTCCTCTTGCTGCTTGCCGCGCGCCGGCATCGCGCGGTGTGTCTCGCGATCGTCGCGGTCGGGCTCGCGTCGCTGCTGGCCATGCGCGCGGCGCATTGGCCGGACATCACCATCTACACGCACCCGCTGACGAACTTCTGGCTGCTCGCGTTGGGCGGCATGGGCGGCTTGATGATTGCGGGCAAAGCGGGCCGCTTGCGGGCGCGGCTAGGACACGGCGTGACGCTCTTCGTGCTGAGTCTCGGGCTCGTGGGCTTTTGCGCGACTGAGCCGATCTGGAGCCAGGTGGACAATCCATTGCTGTTCACCGTGGTGAGCGCCTCGTATGGCGTGTGCATCGCTGCGCTGGTGTGTTCGATTGCCTGCTGCCGCAACGCCGTCGTGATCGGCCTGCTCGAAACGAAATGGCTGGTGAGCTTCGGGCGAATCAGCTATGGCTTCTATCTCTATCACAACCTGATCCCCGACCTGACCCGCAACCATCACGCGGCGGCGCTCTTCGGCGGCACGGTGCCCGTGTGGGCGCACGTTGCGGGCATCGCCGGGTCGTTTGTGATTTCGCTCGTGATGGCGATGCTATCCTGGCGGCTGATCGAAGAGCCGATCCTTCGTTTGAAGACACGGCGTGCGCCGGCAACGGCCGCGACGTCCGCTTCGGCGTACACGCCGGCTGCGTTGCGCTCGCGTCGTGAGCGAGCGGAGCATTCGTCGAGGAATGAGAGCGCCGCGTCGGACGCGGTCTAACCCACGCGCGACTTACGTTTCACTGGCAAGCGGCGCAAGTGAGGGCACGGTATCATGCGGCCTCACTTAGCCGGCTGCTTCCGATCTTGCGTGACACGCGGGCACCGAACTGGCCGAACGATAACAACAAGCCACCGCCCGCGCGCTGTCCGGTCGATCCGATCCGCGCGGCCGGCTCGCGGATTCCGACACGCGCTTTCCAATCATGTCTCATCTCACTTTCGCCGGCGGCGTTCTGGGCGCAGGCCTGCAGGCGCTAAACCTCTACGCGTTGCTCGGCATCGTTGCCGCACTTCTGCTGGGCGGAATGGTCAAGGGCGTGGTCAGCATCGGCGTACCGCTCGTGGCGATGCCGATCCTGAGCCATTTCCTGCCGATCAAGGAAGCGGTTCTTCTGCTGTCGATGCCGATCATCCTCGGCAATATCCCGCAGGCACTCGAAGGCGGTGAACTGCTGCCGACCGTCCGGCGCATCGCCGCGCCGCTGATCGGCACGGTGATCGGCAATATCGTCGGCGTGACCGTATTGATTTCGCTCGCGCCGCATCGCGCGCAAGCGGCTGCCGGCCTCTTGCTGATGGTCGCGGCGTTGCTGTTGCTGGCGTCGCCACGGCTGACGCTGTCGCCGACGTGGGCCAAGCCGGCCGGGTTCGTACTAGGATTCGGCGCGGCCCTCATGGAGAGCATTGCTTCAGTGCCAGGGCCCTTGCTCGCGATGTATCTGATCGCCACCGGCGCGACGGGCAAAGCGTTCACGAAGCAGATCGCCATTATTCTGGTGGTGTCGATCATCACGCTCGTCGCGACATTCAGCGGCGGCGCGCATGCCAGTTGGACGGATCTCGCCATCTCGGCCTGCGCGAGCGTGCCGGTGATCGCGGGAATGCTGCTGGTGCGGCCCTTGCGAGACCGCTTGCCGCCCGCCGCGTTCCGGGTTCTCGTGCTGGTATTCGTTGCGGCCGCCGCAGCGCAGATGATCTGGAAATCCGGCGTTTTATAGGGTTTGCGCCGTTAGCGCTTACGCAAAACGGGCCGTGGTACGCGCATTGCTGCACAACGGTGTATCCCTAATCAACCGGAGAGCCCGTCGTGGCAACCATGGCCAATTCCCCGAATGAGCAAGAGCACGAGCCCGAGCGCCAGCCCGAAGAAGACCCGGGCGGCCCGCCTACCAAGGTGTCCAAGCCGATCGGCGACGCAATTCCCACGCCGGTCGAACCGGGTCTCGATCAACCGCTGCCAAAAAAAGGCGAAACACCGCCGCCCGCTGACGACGCCAACGCTGATGGCGAGGCGCTGGGCGACACCGAAACGCCTCCCGGAGTTCCTGAGCCCGGTCCGTCCGATTTCGCGTAACTAGCTAGCGCCGGGCAATAAAAAAGCGGCGCCATTTACTGGCGCCGCCCGTCGTTTGCCGTCGAGGCAGTCAGTCGATCATCGGTTCACGCCGCTTCCGGCTCGTGAACGATCTTCAGCGTGCTCTTGTGTTCCCTGATCAACCGGTACACGGTTTCTCCGGGCACGGTCTCCTGCTCGAGCAATTCGTCCGCGATTGCGCGCAGCACCGGCTCGTACGCGTGCAGCAAGCCGTAGCACAGTTCATTCAGCTCCTTGAGCAGCACATTCGCATGCTCGATGGCGCTCTTCATTTGCAAACCCGCGTACTGCGACGGCAGCGCCGCGAGGCTGAACAGATCGCCGTCGCTGTTGAAGCCGAATTTCGACACCATGTCGAGGCTGATGCGCGACGCTTCCTGCAAATCCGAAGCCGCACCGCTCGATGCTTCGGAGAACGTGAGAATTTCCGCGTTGCGGCCGCCGAGCAAAACCTGGATTTCGTTGCGAATCTCGGTCTCGCGATACAAATGCTTGTCCTGCGCTTTCGTGATGAGCGCAACACCCAACGCACCGCCGCGCGGCAGGATCGTGACCTCTTCCAGCACGCCCGTGCCCAGCAGCGCGGCGACGAGACCGTGCCCCGCTTCGTGCACGGCGATGCGCGTGCGTTCATCCTCGCTGAGCGCGCGCTCGGCGCCGCTCACGTCGCCGATGCGCGCAATCTTGATCGCTTCCATGAAATGCTTCGAGGTGATTTCGGTGTCGCCGGATTTGCGCGCGACGAGCCCCGCCTGATTCACCACCATCGCGACCGTTGCCGGCGACAGGCCCGTGGTCAGGCGCGCCAACTGATCGTAGTCGATGTCGGCCGCTTTCGACTTCAGCTTCTCCGCGTAGAAACGGAAAATCTTCGCGCGGTCTTCGCGATCGGGCAAACGGACCTGCACGGTGCGATCGAAGCGGCCCGGCCGGCGCAATGCCTCGTCCAGATTGTCGGGGTGATTGGTGGCCGCGACGATGATGACGCCTTCGTTCGAAGCGAAGCCATCCATTTCCGCCAGCAACTGATTGATGATGCGGTTGCTCTCCGCTTCGACCGGGCCGCTGCCCGTATCCGTGCGCTTGGCGAGCCCGTCGGCTTCGTCGATGAAGATCACCGTGGGCGCATTCTTGCGCGCCAGTTCGAACAGATGCTTGACCTTCTGAATGCCGACGCCGTAATACTTCGCGCTGAAATAGCTGCCCGTGATCGAGATGAAGTTCGCGCCGCACTCGCCGGCTAGCGCCTGGGCAAGCCGCGTCTTGCCGACGCCGGGGCCGCCCACCATCAGAATGCCGCACGGCGCGCGCACGCCCATCGACGTGAATTGCTTCGGGTCGGACAGATAGCCGCGAATGTCCGCGAGCGCCGCCTTCGCTTCGCCCGCGCCGATCACATCGTCGAAACGTAGGGCGGGCGCCCTGGCGAGCAGCGTGGCGCCGCCGCGCATTTCGCGGCGCATGAACCACACCATGCCGCCGATCAACAACAGCGGCAACAGCAGGCTGATGGCGTCGCGCGTCTGGTCGAAGACCTGCACCCAGCGCGAGCCGCCGGTTTGAATATCCGCATCGGGAAGCCAGACGAGTTGATACGCCGCGGCCTCGTCGGCCTTCGGTTCGCCGAGCAGCAGCGCATGCGAGAACGTCGCGTTGTGGTCGGTGACGAAGTATTTCGTGCCGTCGCGCTTCGAAATCAGAATCGCGTTGGGGCTCACGCCGATCGCGGCAACCTTGGCGTCGTGAATATCGCGCAACATTTGCGAGGCGTCTTTCTCTTCATGCGTCCATGCCGAGGAATCGTGGCGCATCTGGCTCGCGACGCCGGTCAGCGCCGGCGCGACCTGCGCTGCGCGCTGCTGGTAATGCCACACGCCAAAGGCGAGCAACACTGCGATAAGCGCCGCCGTCACCGACATGGCGATCTTGCGTGAGCGTCTTTTACCAAGCGAGTTATTTCCCGGCTTCATGAGTCAGTTCCAAAAACGGGCCCAAAGCGAGCCCCGATACTTGTCAAAGTTCAGATGGGCAGAGGTTGGCGGAGGGGGATCGACTGATGCGACACCATGCATGACCGGAAGAAAGGACACCCAACCATACGTCCCTTTTAACAACGTGCACACGGCCAGTATGCCGTGCCGCCGCTTCTTCCAAATCGCAGAAAAGGCCTAGTTCTACCGTCTATCCAGCGCTTTCGAGCCGCCGGATTTTGGGGAGCGAGCGCTGCGTGCATTGCGGTAACAGCCTGCTCCGGCGCACAGTTTATCAGCGCTAAATTCATTGCGTATTCTGCATATCTACTATTAACCGCTCCCTATTTAAAAGCGGTCAGAATTACTGAATATCGCCTTGCCGCGCTCGCCTATCTTCTGACGAAAAATACCCGCTGCCGCCGCGCTCGTCTGCATCTACTCTAAAGAGACTGCCGTGGATGCAGGTTCGATGCGGCGAGCCGCACAATCCTGTGCATGACCGCCGCGCGACACGATGAGAGGACCGCCATGCACGACGACACCCCGCTGTTCGATACTGCGCTGACGCGTTTGCTCGGTTGCCGGCACCCCGTGATTTCGGCCGGAATGGGCGGCCCGGCGCGCGCCGAGTTGGCGGTCGCCGTTTCTGACGCCGGCGGATTCGGCCTGCTCGGCATGGTTGGGGAAGCGCCGGAAGTGATCGAGTGTGAGATCGCCGCGGTGCGCGCAACGACGAACCGGCCGTTCGGCGTCAATCTCATTCCTTTCCGAACGGAGCCCGCGCTGCTCGATGCGCAACTCGCCGTGTGCCGCGCGGCGCAGGTGCCGGCCATGTGCTTCTTCTGGGATGTCATGCCCGACGTGGTGAAACGGGCCAAAGATGCCGGCGCGCTCGTCCTCTGGCAGGTCGGCTCGCTCGAAGAGGCGCTTGCCGCGCAACAGGCCGGCGTGGACGCGGTCATCGCGCAAGGCGTCGAAGCGGGCGGCCACGTGCGTGGACGCATCGGCATCATGGCGCTGCTGCCGGAAGTCGCGCAGCGTCTGCACGTGCCGGCGGTGGCCTCCGGCGGCTTCGCGACCGGCGCCGGGCTGATTGCCGCGCTAGCGCTCGGCGCAGCGGGCATTCAGTGCGGCACGCTATTCGTCGCGACGCATGAGTCTTTCGCGCACGACTATCACAAGCAGCGGATCGTCGATGCCCGAGCGGGCGACACCGTGCACACCGACCTTTTCGCGATCAACTGGCCACCCGGCTCGCCGGTGCGCGTGCTGTCGAACAGCGTGACGCGCGAGGCCGGCGACCGTCTGTTCGGCAATCATCCGCATGTGTTGCCGCGGGAAGAAATCGCCCACGATGATCAAGGGCCGATCTACAAGTTCAGCACGATTTCGCCGCTCCGCGATACGGTGGGCGATCTTGAGAAAATGGCGTTGTTCGCGGGGGAATCGTCGGCGCTGGTCGAGCGATGCGCGCCGGTGGCGGAAGTCATCGACCGGCTCATGAGCGAGGCGGTGGACGCAGCGGCACGGATTCACGCCGCAGGTGTTCATTGACACTCAAGCACTGGGGATGTGCGACGGGCCTCTTCGGGCCCGTTCGCACCATCGCCATTTGCTCTCAGGTTCTGCTGCTTTTATTAGCGATGCCGGCATGCATCGATCTGGTTCTCCCCGACTGAAATCCGGTTCTCGCGTTCCTATGCTTCGACCGACTCAAGCGGCCGTGCGCGGCTTCAGCGCATTCCGCGCCATCTGCGCCATCTGAGCTTCGCTCGCGAGTCTGTCGAGAAGTCTCGTCAGGCGGTGCCGCTGGCTGGCAATCAACTCGTAAGTTTCTTCCAGCGCCCGGATCCGTTTTTCCCAATACTCGTGGTCGAGCGGATACAGCCCGCCTGACGCGTCCCCACGCGTCAGGTACTCCACCACGTTCTCGAAATGTTGCAACTGGCTGTCTACCAGACTAGTCGGACGCCGAGCGCCGCGTTGCACGGTCGGTTGCATGTTCGTGCCGCTCATCTTTGATACCCCGTGAATTGCCTGTCGGCAAAGCGTGAACCTCGCACCCTTGCACCGCGCGAAATGGCTCGGCGCTGTTTCTGCGCGCAGTTGCGATTCCGATAACGCGCGGCGGTCGACTGCCTGCCGCGCCGTCAGCGAAAACGATCTGCATCTAATCACGCAACATTAATGCCGCTTTTTTGTTAGGCTTGACCGTACGTCTCAAAATTGGACGACGGCGCGTGAAATAGCCGCGTAGACACGCCGCGGCCCCGTCGGCACGCCTTTCTCGCTTGTAACAACCGATTCAATGAACCAGCGCACCCTGCCGCAACATCTGGCCGCGGCCGCCGCGGCCGATTCGCGCTCCGCCATTTCGACGAGCCGTTTCAGTACGCACGGACTGGCACCCGCCGAACAATTCCTCGCCTGGCGCCAGCGCGTGGGCCATGTGGTCGACGCGCCGCCATCGAAAGCGCAGGTTGCCGGAGGATTTCGCGGTGAAATCGATTTATACGCGGTCGGCGGCATGATTTTTACGGACTGCCGCACCGATTCGATGCTGCTGGAACGCTCGGTGGCTCGCGTATCCACCGACTCGCGGCGCGATTACGTGTTTCAGCTCTTCGTGGAAGGGGAAGTCGGCCACGTCACCGGCATGCACAAGAAACGCAGCGCGCCGGGTTCGGTGCCAGGCATCGTCGCATTCGATCTGAACCAGCCGTTCCGCGCCGAACGCCCCGAATGCCGCCTTCTGAGCCTGTTCGTGCCGGCCGCGGTGGTGGATGAAGCGTTACGCGACGGCGCGGCGATTCACGGCCGCATCGTCCAGCAAGGCTCGCCGCTGACCGGCGTCGTACTGGATCACATGACAGCGCTCGCCCGCGACATTGCGCGCCTCGATCCGGCCAGCGCCATCGATGCCCTGCAGGCAGGGACGCAGTTGCTGGTGGCCACGTTTCGCAAGGAGGCGCGCCTAAGCGGCGCGGGCCGCGCCGCGCTGCAGGCCGCGGTGATGGGCCGGGTACGCCGTTATATCGAAGCCAATCTGCACCAGGGCGACCTCACGCCGACCAGCGTCGTTCAGGCGCTGCAACTGAAGCGCGCGACAATCTATCGCTGGTTCGAGCACGAGGGCGGTCTTGGCGCCTATATTCGCAACCGCCGGCTGCGCGAGGCGGCGGACGAACTAGTCCGTTATCCGCACGTGCAGGTGGCGGAAATCGCTTTTGGACTCGGCTTTCAGAGCGCATCCGACTTCACCCGCGCGTTTCGCCGCGCCTTCGACATGAGCCCGCAGGACATGCGCGCCCGCGCCTTCGACCTGCAGCACTTGCGCAACGCAGCCTAACGTTTCAGGCAGCCGGCTGCGACGCGCTTGTAGCGCGAGCGCCCGCCTCCGGTTCCGCTTCCGGGAACGCCTTTAGCGCGATCAGCGTGAGCGCGGTGGCGCCCATCAGGTACCACGCCGGGATCATCGGATCGTCCGTCCGGTTGATGAGCCACGTCACCAGAAACGGCGAAAATCCACCGAACAGGACCACGCCCAAGCTGTAAATCACCGATAGTCCGGCCGCGCGCCGGTGCGCCGGAAACGCTTCCATCATCAGCACCGAAGCGGCGCCGGCGTTGTTCACCGCGAGCGCCACGTAAGACGTGATGATGACGAGCGCCGCGAGATCGCCCGCGCCGTGGGTCAGCGCCCAGAAAGCGGGCCATGCCGCCGCCAGCGACGCCACGAGCGACGCGTATTGCAGCGTTTTGCGGCTCGCGAGCCGGTCGGCCGCGCGCGCGATCAGCGGCGTCACCACGAGAATCACCACGCCTGAGAGGCACGCCGTCAAAAGGCTGATCGCCGGCGGCCGGTGCAATGTACGCACCAGATAGGCCGGCATGTAGAACACGGTGACGTAGATGCTCACGGAAGGCGCCGCCATCATCAGAATGCCGCAGACGAGCGGGCGCGTGTGCTCCGCAAACAGCCGTCGCGGGCTGAGCCGCGTGCGCTCTTGCGGCGCGGCCGCCGGCATGCGGCGGCGCAGGTACCAGCCGACCGGGCCGATCAATCCGCCCAGCACGAACGGAATGCGCCAGCCCCAGTCGTGCATGGCGGCGGGCGACAGAAATGCCGTGGTGCCCGCCCCGACCAGTGCGGCGGCGAAAGCGGCCGCGCCCTGGCTGGCGCCGCGCCAGCTCACCATGAAACAGCGGTGCCGGTAGCCGGCCGACTCCATCAGCGACGCCGACGCCGGGCCGATCTCGCCGCCCGCCGCGAGCCCCTGCATCAGGCGCGCGAGCACCATCAGCACGGTCGCCGCCGGACCGATCGATGCGTAGCTCGGCAGACTTGCGATCAGCCACGTGCCGAGCGTCATCAATGTGAGCGATACGGTGAGTCCGGCTTTGCGGCCGCGGCTGTCGGCAATGTGGCCGATCATGATCGCGCCGAGCGGACGCATCACGAAGCCCGCGCCGAAGGTGGCAAGCGAGAGCAACAGCGACGATGCCGGATTGTGCGACGGAAAGAACAGATTGCCGATCACGACAGCGGAAAAGCTGTAGACGGTGAAGTCGTAAGCGACAAAACCATTGCCGATCACAATGGCGGCGACGATACGCCTGAGTTCGGCGCGGGACAGCGGGGCCGCTTTGCCGGCAGCAGTGTGCATGAGTGGCCGTCGACGAATTCGTGGCGATTTTCAGGAAAGAAACGGAAGAAACGCGAGCGGGTTATTCAGCTCAACGGCCCGGCACGATGCAATTTGACGCGGCGCGGGCAAGTGGCAGGCCGCTCGACACTCAAGCGGCACGCGGCCGTCCTTTGCGCTTCGGCTCGACCGGCTGCACCACGGCCGCCACCGGCGCCACGCGCAGACTGCGCTTGAAATACGGCGAACTCATGGTGGCCGCGCCCATATCCGACGCGGCTTCGAGCAAGGCCGGCGCCAGCTCTTTCAGGCGCGCTTCCGGCAAACGGCTGGTCGGGCCCGCGAGACTGACGATCCCCACCACCAGCCCCGTCAACGGATGACGGATCGCCGCCGCCATCGAAGTCATGCCCGCCTCGTAGGTTTCGCTGGCGACGCCGTAGCCGCGCTTGCGCGCGCCCGCCAGGTCCTGCAGGAACTGCTGGATCGTTTTCGGCGCCTTGGGGCCGCGCGGGCCCGCCTTGCCGATGCCGCCCTGACGCGACACGAGTTCGAGCGCTTCCTCGTCGCTCATGGTGGCGAGCCACGCCTGGCCGCTCGCCGTGCAATGCAGCGGCGGCTGGCTGCCCATGTCCGGGTCGTAGCGCAAGCCGGATTTGGCGCCCTGCGCCTTGCCGACGAACGTGATGTGATCATCCTCCACCACCCCCAGCCGCGCCAGTTCGCCCGACGCGGCCGCCAGCCGGTCGAGCACCGGCTGCGAAATATCCAGCACGCCGCCGGTGGACAGCCACATCAGCGCGAGCGACACCAGTTTGAGCGCCAGCACGTATTCGCCGTGCTCGTCCTGCCGCACGTAGCCCTCCTCGCTCAATTCGGCCAGCAGGCGATGGGTGCCGCTGCGCGGAATATTCAGCGTGTCGGCGATCGCGGCCAACTGCATGCTGCCGCCCTGCTTCGCCAGCAATTCGATGATGGCCAGCGCCCGCTCCAGATTCCCCGCCATGTTGCACTCTCAATTCGATTTCGATACCGAATGAGAACACGATTCCATATCGGAACTCAAGAGCGCCCGCACGATGCGCCAATGAATTTCGCTGATCTCAGTGTCCGATGCCCGCGCTGACCTGCAGCACCGGCCCGCGATGACGTGCGCCCTTGAGCAGCACCGCCGCCGCGCCGACCGCGGCCGGCAGCGCGAGTGACGTGAACACCTGGCCGAAGCCCCAGTTCGCGTGCAGCATGCCGGCGCCCAGCATCGCCCCCGCAATCCCGCCGAAGCGGCCGATGCCGAGCATCCAGCTCGTGCCGGTGGCGCGCATGCGGGTCGGATAGGAGCCCGCCGCCAACGCGCAGAATCCCGTGTTGGAGCCGTTCATGCAGTAGCCCATGGCGAACGCCAGCACGCTGATCGCGGTGATGCCGTGGCCGGGCAAGCCCATGTACCAAGCCAGCACACCGCCCATGAACACGGTTGCGCCCAGCGCTCGATGCGGATTGAAACGGTCCATCTGCCAGCCGATCGCCAGCGAGCCGATCGTGCCGCCCGCCTGAAACAGCGCGCCGACCACCGCCGCTTCGGCGAGCGTGAAGCCCGCGCCGTGAATCAGCGTCGGCAGCCAGCTGCCGAGCAGATACACGGTCAGCAAGCCGGCGAAGTAGCAGACCCACAGCATCACCGTGCCGAATGCGTAGTCGCGCGACAGAATCAAACGGACCGGGCTGCGTTCGCGCTGCGGCGTGTCATGCGCGACGAAGCGCGTGGACTGATCGGCGCTGCCGGGTTCGAGGCGGTTCATCACCGTCACGAGCCGCGCGCGGCGCGTTTCCTTGAGCGCCAGGAAGCGCGCGGATTCGGGCAGCCATTTGATCATCAGCGGCACGTAGAGAATCGGCAGGACGCCACCGAGAATCAGCACCGAATGCCAGCCGTGCGACGCGATCAGCCATGCGCTCACGAACCCGCCGCCAGCCGCGCCGAGCGTGAAGCCGCAAAACACCGTCGTCACCATCAGCGCGCGGCAGCGTTGTGGCGCGTATTCGGCCATCAGCGTGGCGGCGTTGGGCATGGATGCGCCGAGACCGAGGCCTGTGAGAAAGCGCAGCACCGTGAGTTCGCTGATGTTGCTCGCGAAGGCGGAGCCGAGACTCCAGACGCCGAAGAACAGCACCGCGCCCGTCATCACTGTCTTGCGGCCGAAGCGGTCCGCGAGCGGTCCCGCGCACAGCGCGCCGAACGCGAGGCCGAGCAGGCCGCCGCTCATCACCGGACCGAGCGCGTCACGCGGAATCGCCCACGCGCTCGACAAAGCCGGCGCGATGAAACCGACCATCACGGTATCGAGTCCGTCGAGCGTGACGATGAACATGCACATCAGCAACACGAGAATCTGAAAGCGCCCGACGGGTTGTTCGTCGAGCAACTGCTGCACGTCGATGACGCGCGAAGCGGACGCGGGTTTCCGCGGCGCCTTGAGTGAAGGTTCCATCAGGTGTCTCCGGACTGTTGTTATCGTTATCGCTATCGATTGAGGTTGCCGGTCTCATACCGCGCGACATCTTTGGCGTGCGCTTCGGCGGACCGGCTCGAAGGAAGATGAAACCGACTACGTCATCGCATAGGTCCGTTCGAGTACGGCGAGCATCGCCTCGCGCAGCTTGCGGGCGCGCTCCACCGCGGGCGTGGTTTGAGCCCACCGTTGGGTCGGCACCTCGATACTGATCGGCAAATGATCCGGCAGCGCGCGCAGAATGCCGCCAAGGTCGAGGCCGCCCTCGCCCGGAATCAGACGCTCGCAACGCGCCTGGTACAGCAGCGTGTCGAGGTCGGCAGGACGCTCGGCCGGTGCGTCGCAAAACTGCACGTAGCCGAAGTACTCGCGTGGCAACGCGCGCAATGCGTCAGTCGATGAACCCGCGCGGTCGAAGTGAATCGGGTCGACGATCAGGCCGGTATTGCGCCGTGCCGCCGCCTTGACGATGCGCGCGCCCTGCGTGATGTCCTTCACTTCGGTCCACGGCATCGGTTCGAGCGAAGGCGACAGGCCGAGCGGCGCAGCCAGATCGCAGAGTTGCGCGAGATGCTCCGCGGTGCGCGCTTCGTCAGGATCGTTGCCCGCAACGAGCACGTAGCGCGCGCCGAGTTCGGCGGCAGTATCGAGCATCGGCTTGTATGCGGCCACATCGGTATCGGGCTTGAGCCGCAGAATCTCGACGTCGAGCACCTTGACGCCGGTGTCGCGCAAACACGCAAGCGTCTCGCGCTTCAACGGCGTCGTGCCGATGATGTCGTGGCGTACTTCGTGATCCGTGGCAGGCAACAGGCGCAGCCCGACGAAGCCGTAGCCTGCCTCGGCCGCGCACTCCACCATTTGCGACGGGCTCAGTTCGAGCACGGTCAACGCCGATAGCGAGAGCGCCCGTGAGTTGTGCTGGGTCATGTCATTTCCTGAGTTCGATTTCATCTCCGCGGGTCCGCGCTCAGCGCAACGGCGAGAACGGCGCCGGCACGCAGATCGTCGACTCCATCGTGGTCAGGTGCGCGGGGCCGCCCTTGGGTGGCCAGATGCCGTCCTTCACCGCTTCGGCGCGAATCCGCGAACGTTCGTCGACGCTCGCATACGGCCAGATGTTCAGAAAACGCGGCACGTTGCCGTCGAGCGAATACATCGCGCCGACCAGCGGCGAACGCTGCGTCCGCTCGGGCACCGCTTTCTCCCACGCGTCGATGGTGTGCTGCAGGCTCGCGAGCTTCGTGCCATAAACACGCATCTCGTAGATGCCGCCGTATACGGCCGGTTCGATCGGCGGCAGAAACGGAAAGAGCGAATAGCTGTCGATCTTCACGTCCGTGACGAATTCACCGCAGCCGAACGGGTTGCCATCGAGCAGCATGCGTTTGCGCTCCGTGATCAACGCGGCTTCCGAATCGAAGCCGCGCAGCACCAGCACCTGGCCAAGCGCGCCGATATCGGAATGCCAGCAGCCGAGCAGCTTCAAGCCCGGTTGATCGCCGCTTGCCTGAATGCTTTCGAAGACCTGCGCGTTCGCGCCGATCTTCACCGTCAGTGTCACTACGTCGTAGAGCGTCATTACATGTGTCCTTGTGGCTGAATGGTGGTGTTCGTGGTGTTCGTGGTGTTCAAGGCGGCCTGTGTTGATGCGTCTTGCGCTACGTGCGCCGCCCGAGCTTCTCCGGCGATGGAAAGGCCCGCGAGATAACCGAAGGTCATCGCCGGGCCGAGCGTGATGCCGCCGCTCGGGTAGCAGCCACCCATCATGCTGGCGCTGTCGTTGCCGACCGCGTAGAGGCCCGCCACGGCCTGGCCCGCGTGATCGAGCACGCGAGCGGTGGCATCGGTGGCGAGGCCCGCAAACGTGCCGAGGCTGCCGGGCAGCAGCTTGACCGCATAGAACGGCCCGTCTTCGAGCGGCGCGAGACACGGACTCGGCGCGTGCCGCGCGTCGCCCTGCACGCGGTTGTACGGCGTCGAGCCCTTGTGGAACTGCGGGTCGAAGCCATCCTTCGCGTAGCTGTTATAGGCCGCCACGGTGCTCTCCAATCCATGTCGATCGATGCCGCATTGCGCCGCCAGTTCGGCAAGACTGTTCGCGCGTTTCAGATAGCCTGAGCGTCGATACGGCGCGGTGGGAAACGGAAACGGCTTCGAGAAGCCCAGCCCGTACCGCCGCTGGAAACGATGGTCGCAAACCAGCCACGCGCAGACCTCCTCACCGGCAGGCGTAGTGCCGATCAGCGCGCTGACGAAATCGTGATACGACGAGGCTTCATTGACGAAGCGCCGGCCCGCGCGCGTCACCGCGATCACGCCCGGCTTCGCGCGCTCGATCAAATGCGGAAACGCGACGTCCGCGCGCCCCTTGCCTTGCGGCACGAGCGAGACCGGCGCCCAGGCTGCGGGCGTTTCGAGCGAAGCATCGAAGCGCGCACCGATCGATTCGCCGAGGCGAATGCCGTCGCCGGTATTGGTGAGCGGCGCGGCGGACCAGTGTTCTCGCCCCGACGGCGTATAAGCAAAAGTTTGCGCACGGCGCGCGAGGTCGTGCGGATAACCGCCGCAAGCCAGCACCACGCCACGCGCGGCGCGCACCTCATGCGGCACGCCGTCGATCTCGACACGTGCGCCCATCACGCGGCCCGCCTCGCGCAGCAACGCGACGGCCTCGGCGTTGGTGCGCAGATCGACGCCGAGATCGGCTGCGGATTTGAGCAGTCGCGCGACCAGCGCATTCCCGTTCACCAGATGCATCGAGCGGCCGTAACGCAGCTTGTGGCCCGCGAACACCGCGAGCCTGCGCAGCACGTGCCATGCGGCGCGCACTGAACGCGTGGCGTTAAAGAAATGCGCGAGGTCCTGCCCTGAACCGATCGCCATGCCTTTGAGCGTCACCACGCCGAGCGGCTCGCGCAACCGCTCGATCAGCGGCCCGAGTTCGCGGCCGTCAAATGGCATTGCGCACACCGAGCGGCCGCCGCTCACGGCACCGGGCGTGGTATGAAAATCGGGAATGCGGTTGCCGTCGACGAAACGCATGGACGTATTGCGTTCGAAGAACTCGATCATTTCGGGACCGTAGTCGAGCAACGCGTCGACCTTGTCCGCATCGAAGTGCGCGCCGAGTTCGTTGCGCAGATACGTGCGCGATGCTTCGGGTTCCTCGACAATGCCTGCGCGCGTTGCGAGCGGGTTGCCGGGAAGCCACATCCAGCCGCCCGACCATGCGGTCGTACCGCCGAACACCGCGGCTTTTTCCGCCACCATCACGCGCAGCCCGCGCGTCGCGGCGGTGACCGCGGTGGAGAGGCCGCCCGCGCCGGAACCCAGCACCAGCACATCACATTCGAGTATCGGATCGCGCTTCATTACCAGTTCGTTTCGTCGGTTGGGAAGAGATCGTCTTCGACCCATTTATTGAATACTATTCCATTTTGTAACTTCATTCAAACCAGGCTCAGCCCTGGTTCATCAGAAGATTTTCTCTTTGGCCCGCTTTGGGCTTACGTCAGCGGGTTCCGACCACGCCGCCGACGAGGTCCGCGCGGCCGAAGCGGTTTTGGCGCGCGCAGCCGCGTCGCGGCCGGCGAGATAGGCAAACGCGAGTCCAGGTCCCAACGTGATGCCGGGTCCGGGATACACGCCGCCCATCACCGATTGCATGTCGTTGCCGCATGCGTACAAGCCGCCGATAGGTTGATCGTCGCGACCCAGCACGCGGGCGTCCTGATCGCTGACCAGCCCGGTCGCCGCGCCGATGTCGCCCGGATAGAGCCGCACCGCGTAGAACGGCGCGCGGCCGATCGGCCCGAGGCAAGGATTCGGTCCCGGCCAGTTTGCGTCGCCGTTGGCGCGCTGATAGTCGGTCGTGCCGCGCTGAAAATCCGCATCCACGCCGGTCTGCGCGTATTCGTCGATGCGCGCGACGCTATCGGTCAATCCACGTGGGTCGATGTCCAGCTTGCCCGCGAGTTCGTCGAGCGTATCGGCGCGTGTCAGATAGCCGTCGGCGAGAAATGGGGCGATGCCTTTGCCACCGGGACGCACCATGCCGAGACCGTATTTGCGCAAGCTTTCGGCATCCGTGACGAGATACGCAGGCACGCACGGCGACTGGCGATGCGCCTCCTGCATCGCGATACCGAACAGGTGATACGAAGTGTTTTCGTTGAGGAAGCGCTTGCCCGCCTGATTGACGACCACCATGCCGGGCTTGCCGCGATCCATCAGAAAGTGAGGGAACACCGCGGTCGTGCCATCCTTGCGCTTGCGTACGGAGACCGGCGCCCAGAACGCGTTGCTCAACGCGCCTTCGCCATAACGTGCGCCGATGGCGAGCGCGAGATCGTGCGCGCTGCCGGTGTGTCCCGGCGCGCCGGGACACCAGCTCGGATCGACGCCCGGCAGCATCGCGCTGCGCCGTTGCGGATGCCGGTTGAAGCCGCCGCTTGCGAGAATCACGCCGCCTGTCACCGCGATTTGACGCCGCTGGCCGTTCTGGCTCAACGTGATTCCGTCGACACTGCCGTTTGCGCCGGTGCGCAACGCTTCGAGTTTCGTGCTCACCAGCACGGTGACGTTGCGAGCCAGCAGCGAATAAAGCAGACGGCCGATCAGCGCATTGCCCATTACGAGACGCGTGCCACGCGGCCAACTCATGCGGTCGCAAGCGTGGCGCGCGAGCAGCTTCACGGCGTGGCGCAGGGACTTGAGCGACTTCGTCATGCCGAGCAAATGACCGACGTCGTCGCGATCCACCATCATGCCGCCGAGCACCGTGAACTCGGGAATCGGCGGACGGATCAGCGCGAAGTGCTTGCCGAGCTTGCGGCCGTCGAAAGCGAGCGGCTCCAGCGCGCGGCCTCGTAAAGTCGAGCCTTCGAGCTCGGACAGATAATCCGGATGAAACGGGCGCGCCCTGTATTTCACATCCGAATTCGCCTCGATATGCGCGACGGCCTGCGGGCCGGCGGCCAGAAACGCGCGACGCAACGCCTCGCTGCTGCGCTCTCCCACCGCGCGGCGCAGAAAAGCCTCGGCGTTGGCGCTGCTGTCGTCCGGATTGACGGAAGGGCCGTGCATCGAGTCGGGAATCCACGTTGTGCCGGCCGAATAGGCTGTCGTGCCGCCCACGTATTCGGTGCTTTCCACCAGCAAAACGCGTGCGCCTTCGATGGCAGCGAACAGCGCCGCCGACATCCCTGCCCCGCCGGCGCCGATCACCACGACGTCGAACGTTTCGTTCTGCTGCAATCCGCTGAGTGTCTCCACCATGTCCTGCTCCTTTGCTCCTTGTCTAGGCCGCGACGAGTAGTTCGTCGCAGTTCGTCGACATCCGTAGAATTTGCTTTGATTTCGGAATACTATTCCACAAATGCAAAAATGCAAAATACTTCTGCACTCACGGAGGAAAGACGATGCGCGTATTGGTGACGGGAGGAAGCGGGTTTCTGGGGGCGTGGATCATGCGGCGCCTGCTCAGCAAAGGCATCAGCGTGCGGGCGTTCGATCTGCGCGCCGACACGCGCCTGCTGGAAGCGCTCGCGCCTGAGCAGACCGCAACGGCGCAATGGGCGAGCGGCGACATTGCGAATCCAGCCGATGTGTCGCGCGCACTGGACGGCTGCGATGCGGTGATTCATCTCGCGGGCATGCTCACGCCGGCTTGCGCGCTCGATCCGGTGCGCGGCGCGCAAATCAATCTGATCGGCACGCTCAATGTTTTCGAAGCCGCGCGCGCGGCCGGCTTGAAGAATGTGCTGTACGCGAGCAGCGCGGGCGTCTTCGGACCCGATGACGGCACCGTGCCTTTTCCGCAGACCTTTTACGGCGCGTTCAAGCTCGCCTGCGAAGGCGCGGCGCGCGCGTACTGGCACGACCACGGCATTGCCAGCGTCGGCTTCCGGCCTCTCGTCGTGTATGGCGCCGGACGCGAAACGGGTTCGAGCGCTGGACCGAGCCTCGCGTGCCGCGCAGCGGCGCGCGGCGAGCCGTACACGATTCCGTTCACCGGCTCGACAGGCCTCGTTTTCGCGGACGATGTCGCCGCCGCCTATGAAGCCGCTCTCGTACGAGCGCCGCGCGGCGCGCATGTGTTCACCCTGGCGGGCGACATCGTTTCGGTGGATCAGGTCATCGAACGTATCGGCGTGATCGTGCCGGGCGCATGTATCGATACAACCGGCGCGCCGTTACCGATCGCCACGTCGTTCCCCGTAGATCCAACTCTTGAGGAGTTGCTGCCCGATCTGCCGCACACGTCGCTTGACGAAGGACTGCGTCAGACCGTGGATTTCTATCGACAACCTGCTTCATTTCACATCCATACGAAATGATTTTATTCTTGAATACTATTCCACAAAGCGTTAGAGTTCGCAGGAACCGACCCACCGGTCAAGGATCCGTTCGGGCCGAACCCACTCAAGCAAAATCGCCCGGCATCGCGCAAGATGAAAACCGGGCAACACTCTGGAGACATACAACATGACGCAACCCGACGCCCCTTCTTTTTCCGCCTCGCTGGATGAAGGCCTCAGCGGCGCCACGCGGGTGATTTTCATCGTCGGCGATCCGATCGCGCAGGTACGCTCGCCGTCCGGCGTGACCGCCGCTCTGCGCGCCGCCGGACGCGATGCGCTGGTGGTCCCAGCGCACGTCGCGCCCGCCGACCTGCCCGCGTTTTTTGCGGGCGTGACACCCATGCGCAATGTCGACGGCGTGATCATTACCGTGCCGCACAAGTTCAGCGCCACCGGGTATTGCGGCTCGCTCACCGAACAGGCGAGCTTTCTCGGCGCGGTGAACACGTTGCGCCGCACGGCGGACGGCAGTTGGCATGGCGGCATGTTCGACGGCACCGGCTTCGTCGCCGCGCTCATCGATACCGGTTGCGATCTGCGCGGTAAACGCGCGCTGCTGGTCGGCGCGGGCGGCGCGGGTTCCGCGATCGGACATGCGCTGGTTCAAGTCGGCGTGGCGTCGCTCGACGTGCGCGATAACGATGCCGAACGCACGGCGTCGCTGATCGGCCGGTTGAATGCGCTCGGACAAGGCGAGGTGCATAGTGTGGCCGCTTCCGTGGATGCGAATGCGTACGACGTGGTCGTCAACGCGTCGCCGCTCGGCATGCGAGCGGACGACCCGCTGCCTATCGACGTATCGCGTTTGCCGGCCACGACGTTCGTCGGCGACGTGGTGACGAAGCCGCCGCTCACGCCGTTGATCGAAGCCGCCCGCGCGCGCGGATGCCCGACTGTGACGGGCACGCAAATGTTCGGCCGTGTGTGCGACCGGATGGTCGAGTTTTTGCTGGATGCGGATCGGTGAATGAAGATTCGGACGCGACAGCGGCTGCGGCTTGCGCTGCTACACTTGCGCAATGCCAACCTGTAGAAGACATCTGCCGCGCGACCCGATGCGGCGGGTCTTCTCCTGAATCACGCTCCAATCCATGCTTCGATTCGAAAACCTCAGCAAGCGCTACGGCGAACGCCTCATCTTTCAGGGATTGCATTACGACACGGTATCAGGATGCGTCGCGTTAAACGATGAGTCCGGCAGCGGCAAGTCGACGTTGCTCGGCATCCTCGCGGGCACGATCGAGCCCGATACGGGCGAAGTGTGGCTCGGCGGCCACTCGCTGCGCAGCGCGTCGCTGGCCGCGCAATCCGCGCTTACCTATGTGCCCGAAGACTGCATGCCTTATTCGGATCAGACCGGACGCGAGTATCTGAGCAATGTGGCATCGGCGAGAAACACCACTGTAACCGCTGACACGCTGTCGCTCGCGGACCGCTTCGGCCTCACGCCGCATCTCGACAAACGCTTTGAACAGATGTCGTTCGGTACGCGCAAGAAGTTTTTCCTGACGGCTGCCGTGCTTGGCGAAACCCAGGTGCTGATCGCGGATGAACCCGTCGGCGGACTCGACGCCGCCGCACGCGCCGTGCTGGTCGATCTGTTCAAGACACTGGCGCAAACGCGCACGGTGTTTTTCTCGAGCTACGACGAGGTCTTTACGGATGCGTGCGAGGCGCGCAGCATCAACTTCGCCGACTTGGGTAGGCACGACTAACGCGCCCTTGCATGCCACTTAGCAGCGCCATAAACAGCGCGAGCGAAACGGGCAACCCGGCTTTCACTCACGCATACGAAGCGCTTATACCGCCACGCAAATCTTCCCGAAGTGAGCGCCGGATTCCTCGTGCGAAAACGCCTCGCCGAGTTTCTCCAGTTCGAACGTGCTGTCGATCACCGGCTTGATGCCCATCACTTCGAGCGCCCGGATCATATCGCGCTGATCCTGACGGCTACCGACGATCAAACCCTGCAAACGCTGCTGCCGCGCCATCAGCGCCGCGGTCGGCACCGGCCCTGCCCGTCCGGTCAACACGCCGATCAGCGCGATATGCCCGCCGATCCGGCAGGCGGTGATTGACTGCGGCAAAGTCCCCGGACCGCCCACTTCGATCACATGATCGACACCGCGGCCATCAGTCAGCGAGCGGACCTGCTTGCCCCATTCGGGAGTGTCGCGATAGTTGATCGTGTGATCGGCTTCGAGTTCGCGAAGTCTGGCGAGCTTTGCGTCCGATGAAGACGTGGCAATCACCGAAGCGCCCATCGCTTTGGCCATCTGCAAGGCGAAAATGGACACGCCGCCGGTGCCTAGCACGAGCACCGTATTGCCGGCCTTCAACTGGCCGTCCACGACGAGCGCGCGCCATGCGGTGAGCCCGGCTGTGGTCAACGTTGCGGACTCGGCGTGGCTATAGCCGCGCGGAGCGTGCGTGAAGTAGTGGCTCGGCAGCACGACGGCTTCGCGTGCGTAGCCGTCGACGCCGTCGCCGGGTGTGGTCTTGAAATCGGCAATGGCGGGCGGCCCGTTTTCCCAGAACGGGAAGAAGCACGACACCACGTGATCGCCCGCTTTGAATTCCGACACGCCCGCGCCGACTGCCTCGACGACGCCCGCGCCGTCCGCCATCGGAATCCGCCCTGCGTCCGCCGGCAGATTGCCGCTCACCACGCCGTAGTCGTGAAAATTCAAGGAGTTCGCGTGAATGCGCACGCGAATCTGGCCCGCCGCGGGCTGACCGGGATCGGCGATGTCGACGACCTGGAGATTGGCGACAGTGGCGGGCGAACCGATTTTGACGGCTTTCATGTTTCAGTTCCTCTGTGAGTTGCGCCGGCGCGTGAGGCGTCGCGGCGAAATGCTCGCAAAAGAATACCGCAAGCTTGCTCAGCGCGTCGTCGGACGCGCACAGGCTAGCGCGGGCGAAACGCGCGCTGAAAGCTCATCATGAGTGGGGAAGTCCCTTCACGGCGCCCGTGAATGACACGGGGCGCTCGCGAGGATCATGCATTCATTTGACGGTCTGAATGACTTCGAAGCCTTCGAATTCCGGATGCCCGAGATAGAGCACCCGGTTGTCGCCACCTGCGCTGCGATGCGCGGCGCGAAAGGCGTCGGATTTCGTCCACGCCTCGAACGACGCGTAGTCCTTCCAGATCGTATGGCTGGAATAGAGAACGTGATCGTCCTTCTGTGGACCCTTTAGCAGATGAAATTCCACGAAACCCGGCACTTCTTTCAGGTGCGTATCGCGCGTGGTCCACAGATGTTCGAAGGCGGCTTCGGATCCGGGCGTCACTTTGAAACGGTTCATGGCAATGTACATGCTGAAGGCCTCTTTGCAGTCACGATGTATCTGACGGCTTGCCGGACTCGAACGACCCGTTCCCGCAAACCCGTCAGGCGGCCTTTCATTATATGCGCGCCATTCTTCCTACCGATGTCACGACTGCGAGCCACCCAGGCGATCCGATCGCATCCGCGTTCAGGCCGCTTTGTCCTGCGCCACCTGTTCGAGCCAGAGACGGCTGTCGGGAAACCAGAATGCGTCCGGCCGCGGCGGCGACACGAGTTTTACCGGCAGCGACGGGTTGAATATTCTGGACCATGCCGACAGATACGACGGCGTCTTCACCAGATAACCGCAACGGGACAACAGCAGACTGGATAGGAGCGCTTCACGGCCGATTTCGAGTCCCGGATAGCCGCTGAAATGAACCGGCGTATTGCCATACGCGAGCAATTTAGCGGGGGCGACTTTGACCGGCTTGCTAAACGGCCAGGCGACGAAAAAGTCCAGAAACGCCTGTTCGTCGCTTGAAACGAAGACGTTGTCGAGGTGCGGATTCTCCGCCAGCGTCGTTTCTACGTGGCGGCAGAAATCGCCCCATGAAACCGGGATGGCCTCAAGCGATTTATCCGTGCCTCTGAAATGCGCACCGAGCGTGGACGCGCCGATCTCGAGCTTCTGGCAGATCGCTTCGACTTCATCGCCGATATGGCCGGCTGGCCGGTAATGTGCGAAGAATAGTTCGCTGGCGCTGTTGAGTTGAAGCTGAGTCTCGTAGCGTTGACGAAACCCAAGCTGGACCAGATCGCGAACCGTCGACTTTCTCACCTTGTGCGTGAACGGCGCCGCCGCCTTGCCATTCACGGACTCGAAGAAGGACGAGAACCAGTCGATCGCTCCTGCAGCGTCTCCGTAGAGGCCGCCGCGCGCGCTGATGCACGGCGTCAGACACTTCTCGTCGCAATACATCAGAATAAACAGGACCATCTGCATCACGGAGAAAAAACCAGAGTTCTCCTGAATTTCGATGGCGAAGATTCCCCTGTTTAATCGCTGCGTGGCATGAAGTGAAATGCGACGTGGTGTGGCGACCGAATGCTTGAACCCCTCGCTGCGTCGGATCTGTTTCGCCCGATCGACTACTTTTCTTAGCATGCCCGGCTCCTAATGAAATCTAGGTATTTTTAAATTCGCACGCGTCTATGCATGAAGAAGTTCATGACGTCCGAGCATAACATCTCAAACGCCTGGGGCGAGTAAGTTCCGCGTGTCTTAGTGAGCTAGCGCACAAAGGAATCGGTAAGACTTCCCCGTGAGTTGCGGCGGTTGCATGACGTGGGCGAAGCCATGCAACGTCGGACGATAAGACGGTGTGCGGGAGGCATCCAAACGGCAACGCGCGAACAGTAATGGTTTATCCGTATGACACGTTCAGCAAGAATGCGATAGGCAGACAACCCGCGTGTGGTGACTACTCTCGCTTCTCCAGTTTCACCACCGTCAGCGCCCCGTCCACCTCGTCCGCGACGAAGTCGATCCTGTCGCCGGACTTGACCTGCGAGAGCATTGCCGCGTCCTTCACCTTGAACACCATCGTCATCGCATCCATGCCGAGGTTTTCCAGAGGACCATGTTTTATGGTCAGTTTGCCGGCAGTTTTATCCACCTTCCTGATTTCACCATGAGACATCGCGGCTTGCGCACTGGCGTGCGCGCTCGCCGACGCGTCAGTGGCTTCACCCGCCGCGTACGCCGACGTGAAAACCATGATCACGCAACCAATCACCATCGAAGCCAACCCATTCTTCATCTCATACACTCCCACGTTAATTACGATCCACACGGCCAACCTGCTGCTGCCGCTGCCGCCGCCGACGTCAACCGTCCGGCAGCTCGCCGGTATATTCATAAGCCACCGTGCCCCTGGGATGCCGAAACCAGCCCGGATCTCGGTAGTCGTTGCGCCCCAGCCCTTCACGCACTTTCACCACCGTAAACATGCCGCCCATTTCCAGCGCGCCGAATGGGCCGGTGCCGGTCATCATCGGAAGTGTGTTGTCGGGCAGTGGCATCTCCATTGCCCCCATCGACCCGCCGGTACTGCCCATCGCCATGTAGTCGGGCACCAGCCGGTTGATGCGTTTGGCGAGGTCTTGCTGCGGCACGCCGATCATGCTCGGGACCTGATGCCCCATCGCGTTCATCGTGTGATGAGACTTGTGGCAATGAAATGCCCAATCGCCGGGACGATTCGCGGTGAACTCGATGGCGCGCATCTGCCCGACCGCGACATCGGCGGTCACCTCGGGCCAGCGCGCGGACGGCGGAATCCAGCCGCCGTCGGTGCCCACCACTTCGAAGTGGTAGCCGTGCAGATGAATCGGGTGATTCGTCATGGTCAGATTGCCGACGCGAATCCGCACACGATCGCCCGCCCGCACCGGCAATGAATCGATGCCCGGAAACACGCGCGCATTCCACGTCCACATGTTGAAGTCGGTCATCTCGTTGACGCGCGGTGTGAAGCTGCCGGGGTCGATGTCATAAGCGGACATGATGAACACGAAGTCGCGGTCCACCTGCATCACGCCGGGATCTTTCGGATGGACGATGAACGTCCCCATCATGCCCATCGCCATCTGGACCATCTCGTCGGCGTGCGGGTGATACATGAAGGTGCCGTGCTTCTCCAGCTGAAACTCGTAGACGAAGGTCTTGCCCGGTGGAATGTGCGGCTGCGTGAGGCCGCCCACGCCGTCCATGCCGCACGGCAGCAGCATGCCGTGCCAGTGGACCGTGGTGTGCTCCGGCAACCGGTTGGTCACGAAGATGCGCACCTTGTCGCCTTCGACCGCCTCGATGGTCGGCCCCGGCGCCTGGCCGTTGTAGCCCCACAGATTCGCGCTCATGCCGGGCGCGAGTTCGCGCACCACCGGTTCGGCGATCAGATGAAACTCCTTCCAGCCGTTCTTCATGCGCCACGGCAACGACCATCCGTTGAGCGTGGCGACCGGCATGTACGGCCGGCCACTCGACGGCGCGCGCGGCGGCTGCATCGAGGCTGTGGCCATCGTGGGTGCTTCGGGCAGCGACGCGGCGCCGGCCTTGCTCACCAGCGCGGCTCCCAGCAAAGCGGCGCCCGAGCCGCTCATAAAATGTCGACGTGACATCATGCTATTGACCTTCGGATTCAGTGGACGACGCCGTTTGCGTCGTGGAGGCGAGTGGCGTCGCGTTAGTGGCAACCGGCAAACGGCCGCCGAGTGCCTGTTGCAAATCGGCCTGCGCGAGCCAGTAGTCCTTCAGCGCGTCGATAGCGCTATTCACCGCGCCGATCTGGTCACGTGAATCGGCGAGCAGTTCGAACACGCTTGCGAGCATTCCGTTGTAGCGAAGCAGCAACTCGTCGGAGATGGTCTTGCGCAGCGGCACGACTTCGTCGCGATAGTGCTTCGCGAGGTCGTAGTCGGACACGTAGGCGGAATACGCTTCGCGCACCTCGGAACGCGCGTTGATCGCGGTCTGTGCGACGCGATTCGCCGACTGCATGTAGATCGCTTCGGCACGCGCGACTTTGGCGCTGCCCCAATCGAAAACCGGAATCTCGACGCTGATCTCGTAGCCCTGCTCGCGTCCGTCGGAAGTCGTGAAATTGTTCTGATAGCCGACGTCCAGCACGTTGATGAAACGCGTCGCTTTGCTTAAGCCCAGTGAACTGGCCACGCTTTGCGTTTGCAGTTTCGAGGCCTGGATGTCGAGCCTGTTTTGCATCGCAAAGGTTTCCAGATCGCGCAACTCCGGGCGTGTGGCAGGCAGATCCGGCAGACGCTCGGGCAGTGCGTAGTGCGCTTGCGAACCCCAGAGGCCCATCACGCGAGTGAGCTTTTCTCGCGCGGACACCGACTGCTGTTGTACTCTTGCCACTTGCGCGATGGCTCCCGCGTAGAAGGCCTGCTCGCGCGCGTAATCGAGCTTGCTGAAGTTGCCGGCCTGCTGCATGCGCCATGCGAGTTCGGCACTGGCCTCTGCCGCGTCCTTCACCTGCTCCGCGTAGGCGGCCGATTGCGTGGCAGCGACTGCGCGGAGGTAGGCGCGCCGCGCATCGGCGGCGACCTCGAGCATGGCGTTGGCGGCCAGTAAGCGGGTCTGTTCGAAACGGCGGCTTTCGATGCGCGTCGTCAACGGCATCGTCAATACGCGCAACATGCCGAGCGTGAACGTGCGGCTGATACTCAGGTCATCGCCACCATGCGTGCGGCTGAACGAGAAGCCGGGATTCGGCAAGCGTCCGACCTGAACGAGATCCGCTTCATCGATGCCCAACTCGCTGTACGAGGCCTGCAAACCGCGGTTGTTCAGCAGCGCGATCTGGACGGCGGCGTCCATGTTGAGCGGCGCGGAAAGCAGTTCTCGCGTGCGGTTGGCGACGGCACTTCGATCCTCGTCGGTCTTTATCAGTACGGCGTCTTTGCCGAGCCGCTCGGACGCGGCGGTCGACACCGTGCCGAAGCCGCCGTCGTTCGAGAACGTCGCGCAGCCGGCGAGCAGCGTCACCGCGATGGCAATTCCAATTGTGCGGGTGGCTGGAAACAGGCACGGCCTCATTTTTCCGCCCCTTCGCGGTCAGAACCGTGGCCGTCTTCTTTAGCGTCAGCGCTGCTCGACTGCATCGAACCGTGGCTCGCTCCAGCGTGCCCCGCTGGATTCGTGACCTCGCGATTGAGCGCTTGCCAGCTCGGCGCTTGCTGCTCACGGTATGGGCGATAGTCGGCCAGCGCGGAGGGCGCATCGATCGCCGGCACGGATGCCGCCGGGTCCGTCGGCTCGGGAAGTATGGGTGTAGCATGCGCGAGCGTCGGCAGACATGCCGTCGCGCCGAGCAGCGCCGCAATGAACGTTCGCATGATTCGTCTCGTCAAGTACGGCCATGACGGACGACGCACAGCCGTCCATCAAGGCGAAATGGAACAACGCAGCGTGAGGCTGCGAAAGAACTAGACGAGAGAAATGCGGGGAGGCCGTTCGACGCCGCCGGTCAGAAACGACGCGACGCGGACAGTGGGAGGCAGGGGAACAGCGAAATGAACCGCGTTGGCGGACGGGGACGCAACGGGCGTGATCGGCAGCGCGCCGCCGAAACAGCAGGACGCGCAAGTGGAGCACGCGTGCGCATGATGCTCGCCGCCCGCGGAACCATGATGCTGAAGATGGGTACTGCCGCTATTGTCGGCTTGCTTGGCCATCATCGCGACATGGTCGTGATGATGGGCCATTGCACCGCCTGCCTCATGGCGCGCGGGCGTCGCATCGCCCACGGAATGCGAGGACTCGCATTTCATGGAGACGGCCGCGAACGACTGAACCGGGAGGCTCAGCACAAGCAGCACGACAGTGAAGAGTTTGCGCCAGTAAGACATGGGTACGAAGTCTAGCACGCAGGTTTGCAAAATCGTAAGGCTGGGACGATGCCGCGCGTGATGGCTTTGCGTGCGCGGCTACGGTTTTCAGCCAATCACGAAAACCTGCTTGACCTTACCGCCGTGGGAAGGTCCACGCTCGAGTCATGACTTTTCATTGGAGGTAGGAAATGGAATTTGCCATCCCGGATATGTCGTGCGGCGGTTGCGCCAACGCCATCACGCGTGCAGTCACGAGTCTCGACCCTGCAGCGAAGCTCGAAGTCGATGTCCCCGTTAAAATCGTCAAGGTCACGTCGACGCTGGCAGCCGAACAACTCATCGAGGCCATCGAGGCGGCGGGCTTTCATCCGTCGCTGAGAGCCTGATGGACAACCTTTTTCCCAACGGACAATCACAATGAAAAAACTTCGCGCCTTTCGTGCCCTTTGCCTCTTCAGCGGCTTTGCGTTTGCTGTCGCGGCCGTGCCCGTCCACGCCCAGCAACCGGCCGCCATGCCCGGCATGGACATGTCCAAGTCAGCGGATGCAGGCTCCGGCGATGCGACGCAAGCGTTCAAAGCCGCCGACGACAAGATGATGCAGGACATGAGCGCCGACTACACGGGCAACGCCGACAAGGACTTTGTCGCTCACATGATTCCGCATCATCAAGGGGCGATCGAAATGGCGCAGGTCGAGTTGAAGTATGGCAAGGACCGGGAGCTGAAGCGGCTGGCCAGAAACATCATCAAGGCGCAGCATGACGAGATCGCATTCATGAAGAGTTGGCAGGCGAAGCATGGGGTGAAGTGAGGGCCTGGCGCGATTCGAAGGAGACGATCATGACCGACACTCAGCGGCTCAATTACCTACGCATCGCGCTGGTCTTGACGGGCATCACGTCCATTGGACTTTACCCGCTGATGATCGTCTGGCCCGACGGTTGGGTCTGGCATACGGGACATTCGGAATATCCCCTGATGATTGTCGGCATGTACGCCACGCTGGGTGTGTTCCTGATTCTCGCGGCCCTGAATCCACTCGCTCATCTGAGCCTCATCTGGTTCGCGGTGTGGTCGAGCGTGGTGCATGGCGGGATCATGGCGATCCAGGCCCTGATGAATGCCCCGTACCGCGGCCATCTTCTCGGAGACGTGCCGGCGCTTTTACTCGCGGCGCTCGTTTTAGGGCTGCTCACTCCACGCCGCGACAAAGCCAGATTTCTACGGGAGTGACGCTAATTTCGGATTCATGCCGCTTCGCTTGCACGGCCGTGGCGTCTAAGCACCTCTTTCATCGAACGCACCGTCCACGCCGCCTGCCGCCGCAACGGCAGCAGCAGAAACACCAGCCATCTCACCCCGGCTCCGCCGCCACCCCGCCGGCGGCATCCCGAACTCCCGCTTGAAAGCCCGATTGAAGGCCGCCTCCGACTCGTACCCTACCTGATCCGCCACCGCCGCCAGCGACTTCGTCCCGCCACGCAACTCCTGCGCGGCGATCTGCAAACGCCAATGCGCGAGATACTGCATAGGCGGCTGACCGAGCAACTGCGTAAATCGCTGCGCCAGCGCCGACCGGGACAAGCCCGCTTTGCGCGCCAGTTCGTCGACTGTCCAACCATGCGCCGGCTGCGCATGCATCAGCGCGAGCGCACGACCGACAAACCGATCCCCCACGCCCGCCAGCCAGCCTTTCCGGTCGGACGGCAGCGCATCGATGCAACGCCGCACCGCCTCCACGAAAAGCAGTTCCGATAGACGCGCGAGAACGATCGCGCTGCCTACACGCCATTCCGCCGCCTCGGCCGCCGCAAACCGTAACGACGATTCGAGCCACGCGGACTGCGGGTCGTTGCGCATGTCGACCTTGAAGATGCGCGGCAGCGCGGACAGCACCGGGTTGCTCAACGTGTCGTCGCACGCGAGAAAGCCGCACACCAGACGCGTGCGCTCTCCACCACCGCCGTAGCGAAGCGCCATCAACTGTCCCGGTGAATTCCGCAGCTGACTCTCGAGCAATTCGCCGGTGGGTCCGGGCGTGATGTCGAGTGAACTGCCGAGCAGATGCGCTTCGCCTTGCGGCACGACGAGCAGTTCGCCGGCAGCGACGTAAATGGCGGATTCAGGGTCGTCCGGGAGCGCAGCCCAGCAGCCGCCCTCGGTGATCAGGTGGTAGGAGACGATACGTTCCGCTGGGGGAAGGAAACTGCCGCACAACGCTGCGTTCGCCTGGCCGTACAAACACCAGGGTGCAGTGAAGTCGCCGTTTAGATACACCGCACCACCAAGGCGAACCAGGCGGAGGACGTCGGAGAGCGCATCCATCATTGTTTCCAGGAACTTCGGCGTCCTGCACAAAAGATCTGGACGCCTGGTCATTCATCGATTCAACAGCCGCACTGATACTAGCATCCATGCGAATCCCTTACAACAATGCTAAGGAATCTTGAATGAATCGAATACTTAACGTCAATTAAGGAGGCACCACATGAATTCATAAGTCTTGGCGCCATAACACTAGCGTGCATCGCACAAATTTTTCTCTGGAGCATCCCCATGTCTGAAGTCCACTCTTCTTCATCACACACCTCCGAATTCGCTGACGTCAAAGCGCGCCAGCACGCCGCGTGGGAAACGGGCAATTACGCCGTCGTCGGCACGACGTTGCAGATCGTCGGAGAAAATTTGTGCGAGGCACTCGATCTACGCGCCGGCAGCCGCGTGCTGGATGTCGCGGCCGGCAACGGCAATGGCACGCTCGCCGCCGCGCGCCGCTGGTGCGATGTCGATTCGACCGACTACGTGGCCTCGCTGCTCGACGCGGGTCAGGCTCGTGCGCGAGCGGAAGGTCTGACAACGGTGCAGTTCCGCGAAGCCGACGCCGAAGCGCTGCCCTACGAGGACGCCACCTTCGACGTCGTCATGTCGACCTTCGGCGTCATGTTCACGCCCAATCAGGAGAAGGCGGCAAGCGAGCTGGCGCGCGTGTGCAAACCCGGCGGCAAGATCGGTCTCGCGAACTGGACGCCTGATAGCTTCATCGGCCAGGTGTTCAAGACGATTGGCAAATACCTGCCTCCGCCGCCTGGCCTCAAGTCGCCGGCATTGTGGGGCACCAGGGCGCGGCTCGACGAACTCTTTCACGGGAATGTGCGGAGTGTCGCCGTAACGAGCCGCGAATTCATGTTCCGTTACCGCTCGCCCGCGCATTGGCTCGAGGTATTCCAGACTTACTACGGCCCCATCAACAAGGCATTCGCCGCGATGGACGACGAACGGCAAGCGGCCTTCCAGCGCGATCTCATGACGCTGATGGAAAGCCGCAACCGTTCCGGCGACGGGACACTCGTGCTGCCCAGCGAGTATCTCGAGATCGTGATGGTGCGGCAATGAACGGGGTCGGCCGCGTACTGGCCGGCGCGGCTGTCTACTTTTTCAATCGATGGCCAAAGGCCAGCGTCGTCGGCTTGCGGTGTATGTCGCTGGCTTTCGGCCTGCCGCTGTTTTCGTCCGTTTGCTTCTTCGGTCTTCGGTTCGTTCTCGCCAGCTTCGGGCTGATGTCTTAGGCTTCACCGTTGCATCAAACCCGATTTTTCCCGGCTTCGTCCTTTCCGGACGAAACCGGATGTCCGCAAGGTCGCGTGACCGTTTGACTTCGCGCCGTTGTCAAACCGTCACGACGATCTTGCCCAATTGTTCGTTCGACTCCAGAAAGCGATGCGCGTCGACGATGCGCTCGAACGGAAATGTGGCGGCAATGACCGGCTTCAGTGACCCCGCCGCGAGTCCATCGAGAATGAACGCCTTGGCGGCCGCCAGGCGCGCCGGATCGCTCAGGATCTCGTGCACGAGGTAGCCGCGCAGCGTGAGTGACTTGCTCAGCACGGTGAACAACGGGAACGGCGTCGGCTCGGCGCTCAGGCCGCCGAATTCGATGAGCATGCCGCCGCGAGACATCGCCGCCGTGAGCGGCTCGAATATCGGACCGCCGATCGGATCCAACACCACCCTCACGCCGTCCGGCCCGGCAACGTCTCTCAATCTGGCAGCCAAATCTTCCTCAGCCGAAGCGATCACATGAGCCGCGCCCTGCTCGAGCAAAGCCGCCTTCTTGGCAGACGTCCGCGTCACGGCAATCGGGTTCGCGCCGACCATGTTGGCGATCTGGATCGCGGCCAGACCGACGCTGCTCGATGCCGCAGTCACAGCAACCCACTCGCCCCGCCTCAGTCCGGCAATGTCGATCAACGCGCCGTAGGCAGTCAGGTAGGGCATCCAAAGGGCCGCGGCTACCTCCCAACCGAGCGACGACGGGTGCTTGACCACACGCCCCGCCGGCACATTGATCAGCTCGGCATCAGCCGGCCAGCGTACCATCGATACCGGCGGCACGATGCTGACGGCATCGCCGGACGCGAAATCCCCCACACCCGCACCGACCGCTGCGACCACGCCCGCCGCCTCGAGCCCGAGACCGGACGGCAACGCCGGTGTCTCGATGTAGGTGCCCGCGCGCAGCAACGCCTCGGCGCGGTTCAGGCCCAACGCCTTCACACGAATCTGAACTTCGCCCGCTGCGGGCCGTGGAACCTCCACGTCTTCGATACGCAGCACGTCGGGCCCACCATGCCGATCAAAACGGATCGCGCGCGCCATATAGCCTCCACTCGGAATCAATTGAACCGAATACACTATGACAGCCCGCATCAGCGGGATAAATGACGCAATAACTAGAACAGTCGAAACCGGAGCTTCCGAATATGGATCGCCTCATGAGCATGGCCGTGTTCGTCAAAGCCGTCGATCTGGGCTCGTTCGCGGCCGCGGCGGACGCGCTGGCCCTGTCGGGACCAATGGTCGGCAAGCACGTGCGGTTTCTGGAGGAGCGCCTGGGCGTGCGGCTCATCACGCGAACAACGCGCCGCCAGAGCCTGACGGAGTTCGGCCGCGCCTACTATGAGCGCTGCCGCGTCGTGCTCGCCGAAGCCGACGCGGCCGATGCGCTCGCCGCCGACCAGCTTGCCGAGCCACGCGGCAAGCTGCGTGTCACGATGCCGGTGCACTTCGGCAGACGCTGCGTCGCGCCCGTCCTGCTGGCGTTCGCACGACATAATCCGGCGCTGGAACTGGATCTGTCGTTCAACGACCGCTTCACGGACCTCGCCGAGGACGACTACGATCTCGCCATCCGGACCGGCGAACTGGAGGACAAGGCGGGGGTGATAGCGCGGCGCATCGCGCGTCAACGCATGATCGTGTGCGCGTCGCCGTCGTATCTGGAGATGCATGGCGAGCCACGGGGGATAGAGGAACTCGGCGGACATCAGGCGATCATCTACCGGCGCTCCGGCCGGATTCGCCCGTGGCTGTTTCCGCAAACCGGCCACCCGCCGATAGCGATCACGCCACCGAACCGGTTGCGGCTCGACGACCTCGACGCAATCGCCGACGCCGCGATCACGGGCATGGGTCTGGCGTGGCTCCCCTCCTGGCTGGTGCGCGAGCGCATTCAGGCGGGCGAGCTCGTGCAGGTGCTGCCGGATCAGCCGGCGTTTCTCTACGACGCGTACGCGCTCTGGCTGCAAACACCTCACTTGCCGCGCAAGGTGCGTCTGGCGGTCGACGCATTGGTCGATGCGTTACCCCGGCTCATGACGTGAACGGCCCGCTTCGTCTTACTGGACACGCCTGCGCAAGCGCGACAAAGCACCCGTGACGTTGCGCGCATGATAGCTCCCGGATAGATGGGAGAACCACATGTTCACGCGCACACACGAAACGCAGTCGACAACGAACCTCGCCGGCACGAGCAATCAGGCCACCACCCCCGAAGAGGAAAAAAAAGAGAGTGCTGCGCAGCCCTCGGTGTCGTCGAAGATCGCGGCGTTCGAAGCACTGAAGCAGCCGCCGACGCGCTCGCCGGCAGCCGTCACGCCGCACACGCCATCGGCCAGCTTCGCGCTCACGTCCGGCGCGAGCAACAAACAGCCGCTGGGACAATCCACGGCCACGAGCGCGAGCACGACCACGGGTGCGAAGGCCGGGCCGCCGCCAATCAAACCGAAGCCGCAGGGACTGACCGTGAAGACATCGAGTCTGGCCGGCCACTCCGGCAATGCTCGAACATCCAGCAAGAACGAGGGCGAGGCGCCGGCGCGCAACGAAGAAGAATCGAACGCGACGGTGAGCGGTCGCTCCGTGTCGAATCGCAACGACCCGCCGGCCTCTTTCCGCCTGGCCAAAACATCTACTGCAAACGCGCAATCCGCCTCGACGTCCAGTTCGAGCACCTCAGCGCCTAGCGAGGTCTCCAGCGTCGCGCCCACGCACGCGATTGGACCGACCTCGGCCACGAGCAACGTCGGCGCGGCCGCAAACGTCGCCTCCGCTCACCACGACGACCGGACGCCCGCGGAAATACAGCACGCCTTCAAGACAAGCGGCCTGTTGATCCGTACGCTGCAAATGAAGAACGCGCACCACGAGTTCCACAACTGCAACGTCTCGATCGACGCTGCCCGCGAACAGGCAAAAACGGGCGGACACGGCGGCCTGCGCAAATGGTCATTGGCCCACGCGGAACTCGAGCCGCAGTACTACAAGATGGGCGCTAACGTGTCCACCATGGCCCGTCCGTGTGCGGTTCTCGCGATGCCCGACCTGGTCGGCAATCACGTGGTCGGCGTGTATGACAAAGACCATTCCTCGGGCGGCATCACAGATACGATGAAACCCCTCACGCCGGACGACAGGAAGAAGCAGATAGGCGGCCTTCTCGGCACGCTGAAATCCAATCAGGCGCAGCACGGCTCGCTGGAAAATTCGGAGATTCAGACGGTCGGCATCGCGCCGGGCAGTATCGCCGCCTTGATGTTCGATCCCATGTCGGGGCAGGCAGGCAGGACGACGTGGCAGAACAGCAAGCCGAAGTTCGAAGAGATGCTCTCAAAAGCGGGACCGGAATTTCACGGCCGCAACTTCCCTGTCTTCACCTTTGCCAGCAAGGGCGGACGGACGGAGTTGACGCATATCGATACGCTGAGAGCGTCACCTCCACCGGCGGCGAGCGGGCCTTCGACAAACTAACAAGCGAATCGGCGCGTTCGCGCCGGCCGCCTCATCTTTCCTGCGGTACCCGTACCCAGCCTTCCATCAGCACCCGCGCGCTGCGGCTCATGATCGCCTTGATGACCGTCCACTCGCCGCCGCTTTCGCTCGCCTCGGCGCCGACCCGCAGCGTTCCCGAAGGATGTCCGAAGCGCACCGACTCCTTCGCGCCGCCGCCCGCCGCGAGATTCACGAGGGTCCCCGAAATCGCCGCCGCCGTGCCGATCGCGACCGCCGCCGTGCCCATCATCGCGTGATGCAGCTTGCCCATCGACATCGCCCGCACCAGCAGATCGACGTCGCCCGTGCCGATGCGCTTGCCGCTCGACGCCACGTAGTCAGCCGGCTTCGCGACGAACGCGACCTTCGGCGTATGCTGGCGCGTCGCGATCTCGTCGAGATGCTTGATCAGCCCCATGCGCAGCGCGCCGTGCGCGCGGATCGTCTCGAACATCGCGAGCGCCTTGTCGTCGCTATTGATCGCGTCCTGCAACTCCGTGCCCTTGTAGCCAATCGACTCGGCGTCGACGAAGATGGTCGGAATGCCCGCGTTGATCATCGTCGCCTTCAGCGTGCCGACGCCGGGCACTTCCAGATCGTCCACCAGGTTGCCGGTCGGGAACATCGAGCCGCCCGCGCCCTCTTCTTCCGCTGCGGGGTCCATGAATTCGAGCTGCACTTCCGCCGCCGGGAACGTCACGCCGTCGAGTTCGAAGTCGCCGGTTTCCTGCACGGCGCCATCGGTCATCGGCACGTGTCCGATGATCGTCTTGCCGATGTTCGCCTGCCAGATGCGCACGGTCGCCACGCCGTCACGCGGAATCCGGCTCGGATCGACGAGACCCGCGCTGATCGCGAACGGCCCCACAGCGGCGGAGAGATTGCCGCAATTGCCGGTCCAGTCGACGAAGGCCTTATCGATCGACACCTGGCCGAACAGATAGTCCACATCGTGATCGGGCCGGCTGCTTTTGGCGATGATCACCGTCTTGCTGGTGCTCGACGTCGCGCCGCCCATACCGTCGATCTGCTTGCCGTACGGATCGGGGCTGCCGATCACGCGCATCAGCAGCGCGTCGCGTGCGGCGCCTGGCACCTGGGCCGCTTCGGGCAAGTCTTGCAGGCGGAAGAACACGCCTTTACTGGTGCCGCCACGCATGTAGGTGGCCGGAATCTTGATCTGGGGTTGGTGGGCCATGAAAGTCCTGTCCTGATGAGAGCGGGTGTCATGGCCTATCGCGCCATATCACCCGTCCCGCGTTGAAACGTTCGTCGCATCGAGCGAAGCGATCTAAAAACCAGCCAGCCTCAAGCCGCCTTCTTCGACGACTCGAGAAAGTCCTGCGCAAAGCGTTGCAGCACACCGCCGGCTTCGTAGATGGAAACCTCTTCGGCGGTATCGAGCCGGCACGTCACCGGCACCTCGACCCGCTCGCCGTTCTTGCGCTGGATCACCAGTGTGAGGTCCGCGCGCGGCTTGCGCTCGCCGACCACGTCGAAGGTTTCCGTGCCGTCGATTGCCAGCGTGAGCCGGTTCACACCCGGCTTGAACTCCAGCGGCAGCACGCCCATGCCCACCAGATTCGTGCGGTGAATCCGCTCGAACCCTTCGGCGACGATCGCTTCCGCGCCGGCAAGACGCACGCCCTTCGCCGCCCAATCACGCGACGAACCCTGCCCATAGTCGGCGCCGGCAATCACGATCAGCGGCTGCTTGCGCTCCATGTAGGTTTCGATGGCTTCCCACATGCGCGTGACCTTGCCTTCGGGCTCGATACGCGCCAGCGAACCCGCCTTCACCTTGCCGTCTTCGAGCACCATCTCGTTCTTCAGAGTCGGGTTCGCGAAGGTGGCGCGCTGCGCTGTCAGGTGATCGCCACGGTGCGTCGCGTAGGAATTGAAGTCCTCTTCCGGCAAGCCCATCTTCGCCAGATATTCGCCCGAGGCGCTGTCCGCCAGAATCGCGTTGGACGGCGACAGGTGATCGGTCGTGATGTTGTCGCCGAGCACGGCGAGCGGACGCATGCCCTTGAGCGAGCGCTCGCCCGCGAGCGCACCTTCCCAATACGGCGGACGGCGAATGTACGTGCTCATCGGGCGCCAGTCGTAGAGCGGATTGGCTTTCTCGCCCGTGTCGACGGAAACGGCGAACATCGGCTCGTACACCTTGCGGAATTGCTCCGGCTTCACGCTCGACGCGACGATCGCATCGATCTCCGCATCCGATGGCCAGATGTCCTTCAGCGTGACCGCATGGCCGTCGGCATCGATACCGAGCACGTCCTTCTCGATGTCGAAACGGATCGTGCCCGCAATCGCATACGCCACCACCAGCGGCGGCGACGCGAGGAAAGCCTGCTTCGCGTACGGATGGATACGGCCGTCGAAGTTGCGATTGCCCGACAGCACGGCGGTCGCATACAGATCACGCTCGACGATCTCTTTCTGGAGCACCGGATCCAGCGCACCGGACATGCCGTTACACGACGTGCACGCATACGCGACCACGCCGAAGCCCAGTTGCTCCAGCTCGGGCAGCAACCCGGCTTCTTCCAGATACAACGTGACCGCCTTCGAGCCCGGCGCGAGCGAGGTCTTCGCCCACGGCTTGCGAGTCAGTCCGCGCCGGTTCGCATTACGCGCGAGCAAACCCGCAGCGATCATATTGCGCGGATTGTTGGTGTTCGTGCAGCTCGTGATCGCGGCGATGATCACCGCGCCATCCGGCATCAGGCCCGGCTCGTTCTCCACCTTGCCGCTGATGCCGCGCGCCGCCAGTTCCGACACCGGCAACCGGCGATGCGGGTTCGACGGGCCGGCGAGCGTGCGCACCACTGTCGACAGATCGAACTTCAGCACGCGTTCGTATTCGGCCTGCGCAAGGCTGTCGGCCCACAGGCCGGTTTCCTTCGCGTAGGTTTCCACCAGCTTGACGAGTTCGTCGTCGCGGCCGGTGAGCTTCAGATACTTGATGGTCTGTTCGTCGATGTAGAACATCGCGGCCGTGGCGCCGAATTCGGGCGCCATGTTGGCGATGGTCGCGCGGTCGCCGAGCGTCAGCTTGGCCGTGCCCGCGCCGAAAAACTCGAGGTACGCGCCGACCACTTTTTCCTTGCGCAGGAATTCGGTCAGCGAGAGCACGACGTCGGTCGCCGTGATGCCTTCAGCCGGCTTGCCCGTCAGTTCCACGCCGACGATATCCGGCAGGCGCATATACGACGCGCGGCCCAGCATCACGCTTTCCGCTTCGAGCCCGCCCACGCCGATCGCGATCACGCCGAGCGCGTCCACCATCGGCGTATGCGAGTCGGTGCCGACCAGCGTATCGGGAAACGCGACGCCGTCTTTCACCTGCACGACCGGGCTCATGCGCTCCAGGTTGATCTGGTGCAGGATGCCGTTGCCCGGCGGAATCACGTCGACGTTCTTGAACGCGCGCTTGGTCCAGTTGATGAAGTCGAAGCGGTCTTCGTTACGGCGGTCTTCGATCGCGCGGTTCTTCGCAAACGCGTCCGGATCGAAACCACCGCACTCGACGGCGAGCGAATGGTCCACCACGAGTTGTGTCGGCACCACCGGATTGACCATCGCCGGATCGCCGCCTTGCGCGGCAATCGCGTCGCGCAGGCCGGCAAGGTCGACCAGAGCGGTCTGGCCGAGAATGTCATGACACACCACGCGCGCCGGGAACCACGGAAAATCCAGTTCGCGCTTTCGTTCGATGATCTGCCTGAGCGACGCGTTCAACGTGACCGGATCGCAACGGCGCACTAGGTTTTCGGCCAGCACGCGCGACGTGTACGGCAGCTTGTCGTAAGCGCCGGGCTGGATCGCGTCGACCGCGGCGCGCGTGTCGAAGAAATCGAGCTGGGTGCCGGGAAGGCGTTTGCGGTTTGCAGTATTCATGGCGTAGGGGACAAAACAGTAATGATCCGGGGACGATGGCGGCGGCCGATCACGTCGGCGGCCCCTTTTTTAATCGCGTCTCCCTGGCGGGCCAGTCAGGCAGTACGTGTAGTTTAGCTTGCGGCGGCGTGCTGGTCGGGTTTGCGCGCGGCCACGTGAATGCGCCGCAAAAAACGGCCTCGGCCCGGGGTTTCAGCGAGCCAAGGCCCAACTTCATTGCGCCGCGCTCTTAAGACGCAATGGAGGAGAAACGCTTGCATTCGCGCGGCTACGCGTTCACGCGCCCGACTTCGATAAAAGGCACCCTCAAACGCGCTTCGCGAGCGGCACGAACGGCAGGTCG
>NZ_JARESS010000063.1:0-42671 GCF_046027915.1 Paraburkholderia sp. RL17-347-BIC-D | reverse complement strand
CGCGTTTGAGTCCTCACGGCGGGCCAGCCTCTACCTCGCGGAGTCATACTGACTAGTGTCTAAAAACGGTTATCTATCAGAGGCTTGGTGAATCCGTGTTTCGGGGAAATGTTGCAGCACAGGAGATCCTTGCTGGACAGGGCTCTGTGGGCGATGAGCGCCAGAAATTACTGAGATGGACCCGACGCCTCCCCCGGGGGACACTAATCGACTCAACCGGACGTCTGGATGGAGGTTCATCATGGAAATCGATATTCTCGGCATTGATCTCGCCAAACAGGTATTCGTGCGACCTGCAAGTCGCGTGAGTTTCTGTCTCACAGGTGCAGGTATGACCTGATGAAACCGGTTGTTCCATCAACCGTTCCCTACCCGGACATGCGGAGTTGGTAACAGCTCGGTGTGAAGCTTCGGGGACAACGTAGCCGCCGGGTAGCCGGTACGCCGTGCCGCGAGGCAAGGCGGAATCTGCCAGCACGAAGGCGGAGAGGAGCAAGGGATGAGTGGATACGACCAACATATGTGAACTTCCGCTAAACGTCGTGAGTTTGAACAAGCCAAACGTGCTGACAGGCTTGAACCAAAACGGTACGCGGTGAGGAGTGGTCTTTGAATACTGGGCCGCCATGGACAATCAGCCGCCGGCGAAGAGGAAGGGTCCGCCCCGCTCGGAGATTCATGCGGAACAGGGTAAGCCCATAGTGCTGCCGGCATCGGCAGGCGAACCGCAAGGAACGCTGTTGGCGCTGTGGGTAAAGGAATGCGGAGAAAGCGAATGCCCGGCTGTAATGGACGGGATACGGGCTGCAACATCGCTCGACGCGAAAGCGGGCAGACTTCCCTGCGGTCATTCATGGCGAGAGAACCTTGACCAATCGTTATACGAGGGAAGGCAGATGACGGCGATCGGCGCGAAAGCGACCGGGGCTGGTGCGCCCTCGCGCGCTGCACAGATGTGGGATCAGGCAAACTGGTCGCACGTCGAGGCAGATGTAAAACGACTTCAGGTGCGTATCGCCAAGGCAGTTCGGGAAGGCCGATGGGGCAAGGTAAATGCATTGCAACGTCTGCTAACCCGCTCGCATAGCGGCAAGATGTTAGCCGTGAAGCGGGTGACGGAGAATCGCGGCAAGAGAACGCTGGGGGTGGACGGCAGGATATGGTCATCTCCGGCGGCCAGATGGAACGGAATGTTGTCACTTCGACATCGCGGCTATCGTGTGATGCCGCTGCGACGCGTTTACATTCCAAAGAGTAACGGCAAGAAGCGTCCGCTGGGAATTCCCTGTATGCAGTGCCGGGCGATGCAGGCGTTATGGAAGCTCGCTCTGGAACCGGTGGCGGAGACACTGGCGGCCCCGAATTCCTATGGATTCCGGCCCGAGCGCTCGACGGCCGACGCCATCGAACAGTGCTTCATCACTCTGGCAGGCATAGAGTTCATGCATCGCATTTGCAAAGGACACTTCAACCTCGCGAAGCTAAGCCTCAAGGATACCGCTGCGCCCGCTGTGTGGGATGCCGTCCTGACGGTTCGATAAGACTTACTTAGTTATACGAAACACAACGACCCGGACCGCCTATTTGCACCAGAACCTCAACCTCTGCCGAGTTGCCCGCCACGGGGCACATCACGGCCAATGAGAGATGGTGGGCAGTGAGGCCTTCATGTTGAGTCTTTTGGCCTGTGCGGTCGGTCGCTGATGCAGATCGCAGGCGATAACGGCGGACTTCGGTATTTGGTTTGAAACAAATGGATGTTCGGACCTGCGCCGGCTGTGAGTCTTCCTGACAGCGTACCAAAACACAATGCGGCGCTAGACCAGCGACACTCCGCTGGCCATCATCTGCTCCTGGCGACTAGGTACCCTGTACCGACGCAAAGGCAGATCACCGCCTTCGATGTCTGCCTGCGCTCTAGCCACGCACGAACCACGTTCGTTTGGCCGAAGTGAGCATGCCCCGGTACACAAGCCAGGAGACGAGAAAGCTTGCTGGCGCGGAGAACGACTGCACAAGTCCCGGGACATTCATCAACACAAGACCGGCGAACGCACCTGCAAACCATGCGGTCAGGCCGCCTGGATTGAAAGCAGGCACGTGCGAATCGCGGCATTCGACTTCCCCGCCGATCAGTTCGTCGTAGCGTGTCGAACGGATGTGTGCGAGCGCCACACCGACCCACGCGACCACGAAGATTCCCTGATACGCCAGCGCCTGCAGGATCTTCGAAAATACATCGGCCATCATCAAGGCATAAACAGCCACGCCGACAACCAGCGCCCACACGAACTTCGGCGCGCGAAGGCCGAGTACTTTCTGAGAAAAAGCCTGCATATTGATGGCCGCGAGATAGTAGTTCGCGGTATTGATGCGCGACTGCGTTACCCACACGAACAGCAGACCCCAGACCCCCATCAGCTTGAGCAGCGCAAGCACAACGGATACTTCCGAAAGTGTGCCGAGGCCTGGAATCGTACTGACCAGATAGATGCCGACCGCTCCATTCAGCAGGAACGTGACCAGATAGAACGGCATGCCAAAGTTGAAGCGGCCGTGGTAACCCGCGTCCTCCTTGCGGCCAAAACGGGCGTAGTCGAAAGTGAACATCATCAGCACCCAGACGCCCATGTAATAGACAAAGCAACTCCACCAGCCGTTGGCCGGTGCGTTGCCTTTCGGGCCGAAGTCGAGCCACGCTGCGTTGTAGCCATATTCATGGGTAGCCAGCGCGACGGCAGCGACCAGCCCGAGCAGATAGAACGGCAACAGTACGCCGTTGAACTTGTCGAGCCAGTGCTGCACGCTGCCGAACACGAGTGGCACGCTGTAGCAAACGACGATCAGCGCCGCCCACCGGTAGTCGAGCACAGGAAAAAGACTGTGCGCCGCAACAGCGATCACGGACCCTTCGAATACCGCGTAGTAGATCGCAGTCGCGAAGAAGATCAACGTGGCGAGCGCCGCACCTGCGCTGCCGAACAAGACCCGCGAAAATAGCGCGACGGACAGGCCGGTGCGAACCGCGTAGCGGCTGATGATGGAATTGACAATACCGTACGACACCACCGATAGCGCCATCCCGATCAACGCGTTGCGCGCACCGTAATTGAGTGCAAGCGTTGCGCCGACGACAATGTAGAACACCGCGCTGCAAACCGCCCACCAGGCCATCGTGAGCGAAAACGCCGGCATGCGGGCGTTCTCCTGTATAGCGATGGTCGATTGATCCAGATCGCTTTCGGCGGGTTCCTGGGCCAGATTGGCCATGATCGTGCTCCTCAATGCATCTGCAGGTTTGGGAACGACGCCGTGATAGCGACCGTGTTCGGTGCCATGGCGACGAGTGAAAGAAAGACAACCGGTACGGCACAAAATGACGGACGTGTGCGTCCGCGTGCGGCGCATGGCGCCGCACGATCTGATTCGCGAAAATGCACTTAGGGATCACGGGGCCGGGCGCGCAATTCAACCGGCCCGAGAATGCGCTGCTTGCGCGCTAGCGCAGCAACACCTCGCGCAACCGTGCAAGCCGCAGTTGGGCATCGCGGCGGGCAGCGAGCGCCTGCGTCATGGTGACGGGCAGGAAGTGCGCCTGATGGTTCGGTTGCATTTGCCCGATCAGATCCATGTCGGCGCTGATGACGGTGCCGATCGTGGCGTAGCCGCCGCCGGACACTGCGTCACGGTGCAAAATAATCGGTTCGAGTCCGGCAGGGACCTGGATTGAGCCAATCGGATAGCAGGCATCGACAATGTTTGAGGGATCGGAGCCCGCGCCGAACGGCTGCTCGCGCTCGCGAAACTTAAGTGGCCGGCCCTGCTTATAGCGGTAACCGATACGGTCTGCTTCAGGGGCGACAGTCCACGTGTCTTCGAAAAACGTGATGGCTGACTCATCCGTCAGACGGTGATGATAGAGGCCAGGCAGCACGCGCAATTCGACTTCCCGAGCGAGCGGCGTACGCAACCGTTCTGGCAATTCCGTGCCTTCACGAGCGGGCCCTCGGGTACGCCCGATTCCGAGCCGGTCGCCTTTCTGCAGGCGCCGCCCCTCGTGGCCACCGAAAGCCCCTAGCGTGTACGTGGAGCGGCTTCCGAGCACCATCGGCACATCAACGCCGCCGGCCACCGCGAGACAGGCCCGCGCACCGCCTTTCACATAATCGAACGTCAGCGTGCTGCCTGCCTTGATTAGCAGGGCGACGTTGCATGCCTGGGCCACGCCGTCGATCTTGGGTTGCATTTCAGCACCCGTCACGGCAATCAGCGCGTCCGCATGAAACAGCAGCTGAGGACCAAGCAGCGTGCATTCAAGTGCGGCCGCACTTTCGGGGTTACCCACCAGGAGGTTGGCCGCACGCAAGGCGTACTGATCCAGCGCGCCGGAAGGCGGAATGCCGACATGGTAATACCCTTGGCGGCCCGTATCCTGCACCGATGTAGCCAGTCCGGGCTTGACGACCTCGATGGCATGGAGAGGGTTAGTCGGCATTGAGCACCTCGATCAACGAACGGTTGTAGGCTTCAGGGTCGCGCATAAATGAGCCGAGCGAGAAATTCACATCGCGCACCCGCAATGAAAAGATCCCCGCATCGACAGCGGCCAAGGCTTTGTCGTAAGTGTCGCGATCGATCGGCTTGAACTTGACGATGTCACCGGGGCGGAAAAACACCATGAAATCGCGCAGGTAATCCAGACGCTGCGCCGGATCGAAGATCGGTGCGGGCGTCACGCCGAACATCTGATAGCCCCCTGCGCCACGCACCGAGTAGATGCAGCCGAAGCACCCCCCGTGGCCAACCGTCAACCTGGGCGTATCGGTGCGAGGCCGCAGATATTTCGGTACCTGCAACTGACGCGCACGTTCGACCATCTGGAACATGAACGGTAAGCCGGCCACGAAGCCCACCATCGAGACAAACCATGGGGAGTCGGAGTGTGCTGCGATGAAGTCTTCGACGTCCTTCTTCCTGTTGATCCGTGCCGCGTATTCCAGATCCGTCGAAGCCGGGTCCTGATGACGCTCGCGAAAACCCATCAGTGTCTCGTTCGTCCACGGATCGTTGTAAAGCACGGGCACCTCGACAATGCGTGTGGCGATGTCCAGTTCCGTCGCGCCGGCGACCTCGGCCTCGATCTGTTTGAGCAGCGCGAGGAGCGTGTCCGGCTCGATCACGTCTGGATCGTAACGAACCTGGAAAGATGCGTTAGCGGGGCAGATTTCGGTCACGCCGTCCACTTTGCGGCGCTGCAGTTCGCGCGTGATCGCGGTCCCCTTGAAGAAGGCTTCGAGCGACATGTCTTCGCTGATCTCCACGAAGATGAACTCGTCGCCACCGAATGTGTATCGGATCGTCATGCAGCCTCCTCGTTCAGGTCCGTGGCGGCCACCCGTTTGGCGCGCCAGTCTGTCATCCATGCTTCCAGATAGTTGGTGTCGTAGCGGCCGGCGCGAATGTCGTCGTCTTCAAGCAGCGCGCGGTGCAGCGTCGCGGTGGTCTTGATGCCCACGATGCGCAGTTCGCTCAACGCCCGCTTGAGCCGCGCGAGCGCTGCAGGCCGGCTTTCGTCAAAGGCAATCAGCTTGGCGAGTAGCGAATCGTAGAACGGCGGGACGGTGTAACCCTGGTAGAGCATCGAATCGATGCGCACCCCTGGGCCCGCCGGCCAGACCAGTTCGTCTATGCGGCCGGGGTTCGGACGAAAATCCTGCTCGGGATCTTCCGCGTTGATCCGGCATTCGAGCGCGGCACCGCGCAACACGATGTCATTCTGGCTGAAACGCAACGGTTCGCCGTCCGCGATACGCAGCGTCTCACGCACCAGATCGATTCCGGTGACGGCCTCGGTCACCGGATGCTCGACCTGGATGCGTGTATTCATTTCAATGAAATAGAACTCGTCGCGCGTTTCATCGAACAGGTATTCCAGCGTTCCGGCACTGCGATAGCCCACCTGCTTTGCAAGCCGCGTCGCGGATGCGCACAGCGCATTGCGCAGCGCCGGCGTGAGCGAGGGTGACGGCGCCTCTTCAAGAATCTTCTGGCGGCGCCGCTGCAGCGAGCACTCGCGTTCGAACAGATGGACAACGTCGTTGCCGTCGCCGAGTACCTGCACTTCGATATGCCGGGCGCGTGCGATGAATCGTTCGAGATACACCCCGCCGTTGCCAAACGCCGCATGCGCCTCGCGTTGTGCAAGGGGCAATTCAGCGTCGAGTTGTGCAGCGTCGTGTGCCACCCGAATGCCGCGTCCGCCGCCGCCGGCTGCCGCCTTGATCATCACCGGGTAGCCAATCCTTGCTGCGATCTCGCGCGCTTCGTCGAGCGACAGGACGACACCGTCGCTGCCCGGGACTGTTGGTACATCGGCGCGCTGCGCGGTTTCCCGTGCATTTGCCTTGTCACCCATGGTTGCAATGACGCTCGACGACGGGCCAACAAAGATCATCCCGGCGTTCTCTACCTGCGCTGCGAATGCCGCGTTTTCGGAGAGGAAGCCGTATCCCGGGTGGATGGCATCCGCCCCGCACTGCTGTGCGGCAGCGAGAATCACCGCGGGGTTCAGGTAGCTTTTCGCCGCATGCGCATGGCCGATGTGAATTGCCTCATCGGCCATGCGCGCGGCAAGGCTATCGCGATCGGCATCGCTGACCACCGCGACCGCCCGCATACCCAGTTCGTGTGCTGCGCGGATCACCCGCACCGCGATCTCGCCGCGATTGGCAACCAGCACCGTACGGATTCGCTTCGGCTGATAGAACATGCCTGAGGAGCCGCCCGTGTTTGACGTGTTCATCCTGTTCACCCTTCAATCCGCATCAAGACTTGTCCTGCATCGACCGGCTCGCCGTCGTCGACAAGAATATCGGTGATGCGGCCCGCCACGCTTGTTTCGACATCGCTGAACTGCTTCATCACCTCGACGAGTCCAACCACCGCGCCGCTTTCGACAGATGCGCCTGTTTCGACGTAGGGCGCGGCCTCCGGCGACGCCCGCCGATAGAAGGTGCCAGGCAGGGGGCTGACGATATCGTGTAGTGCCATAGGGATGCTCCTCAAGTCTCTTTGGGGTAACTGGAATTAGCGGGCGGCCGCAGATAAGGGGGCTGCCACACGGATATCGTGATTGGCCAGTGTGGCGCGAGTGGCCTCGACGAGTTTGAGGGCGCCCGGCGTGTCGCTGTGAATGCAGACCGAGTCGAAATCGATATCGATGTCGTCGCCGTCGACTGTGGCCACCCGTCCTTCCACGCAGGCTCGCAACACCTTCGCCGCCACCTGAGCCGGATCGAGCCGTCCGACGCGTCGGGTGAAGACGATCGAGCCGCTGCGATCGTAGTCGCGGTCGGCGTAAAACTCGCGGATCACCGGCTGGCCGAGTTCGCGCGCAATCCGATACGTCACCGACGCTTCCATGCAATACAGCAGGAGCGTCGGATCCAGCGTCTGAAGCGTCCCGATCAGGAGGCGCGACAGGTCCTCGTCGCGTGCGGTGAGCATATAAAGCGCTCCGTGCGGCTTCACGTGTTGCACGCTGACGTTGTACAGGCGCGCGAATTCGCGCAGTGCGCCAAGCTGGAAAATGATGTCGTTGACGAGCGCCTGCGGCGTCTCGGCGATGTTGCGGCGTCCGAAGCCCACCAGATCGCGAAATCCCGGATGTGCGCCGACACCGACACCTGCCTGTTTCGCGAGTTGCACCGTACGCGCCATGATGTTGGGGTCGCCTGCGTGAAACCCGGTCGCGATGTTGGCCGAGCTGATGAGGGGCATGATGTCCTCATCGACGCCATCACCGATCTTCCATGAGCCGAAACCTTCCCCCATGTCGGAATTCAAATCGACGCTGCGCTTGTTCATGCTAGATCTCTCCTGGTTCAACAGCCTGGTCAGCTTGAAGGACGCGCGCCAGACCCGTTAAGGGAACGTTATCCGCTCGCCGGCTGCCAAAATAGTTCTATTTTTATATGGCACGTTATCTGTTTTTTCGATAGCTTCAGCGGCGCAAGGAGGAGCGGAAATCGGGCTTATTGCGGACTGGTCAAGGGAAGCGGAGGCGGATTCCATTCTGAACACTTGCGGGATTAAGATATTGCGCAGTGCAATATCATTTTTTCAGGTGGCCCCATGGCGCTGACTCTCCGGCAACTGAAGTACTTCGTCGCCACGGCCGAACTCGGTCAGATTTCGCAGGCGGCTATTCAACTGACGATTTCGCAATCGGCAGTGACCAATGCCATCAAGGAGCTCGAGGACAGTCTCGGCACGCAACTGTTCATGCGCACCGCTTCCGGCATGACCTTGACCAATACCGGGCGACGTTTTCTCAATCAGGCGTACACGATCCTGTCGTCGGTCGATGAGGCCATGCGCATTCCGAATCTCGAAAGCACGCTTACGGGCACGCTGACGCTCGCCGCAAGCTATACCGTGCTCGGCTATTTTCTGCCGCATCATTTGCAGCGCCTGAACACGCTCTATCCGCAACTCACCATCCAGTTGCACGAGTTGAATCGCGAGTCGATCGAAGAGGGATTGATCGCAGACCGATACGACATGGCTGTGCTGCTCACATCGAATGTTGCGAATCCGGAGTTGGTACTTGAGCCGGTCATTCATTCAGTGCGGCGCCTGTGGCTGTGTGCGCAGCACCCATTGTTAAAGCGCGAGAACGTTACGCTCGCCGATGTCGCTGCCGAACCATTCATAATGTTGACCGTCGACGAAGCGGCTTTTACGGCTTCGCGTTACTGGAACGAGACGCCGTACCGACCGAACGTGAAGCTACGCACATCGTCCGTTGAAGCGGTGCGCAGCATGGTGGCAAATGGAAGCGGCGTGGCGATCCTGTCGGACATGGTGTATCGCCCTTGGTCGCTGGAGGGCAGGCGCATCGAGACCGTCCAGCTGCGCGATCCGGTGCCGCCGATGAGCGTGGGTCTCGCATGGCGCAGAAGCGCCGAACTGAGTCCGGCGATGCATGCGGTGCGCGAGTACTTCCGGCATACATTCATGGAACCTCGGGCGTTCACCGGTAGCAGCTGAAGCACTGAAGTGGCGCGCGCAAGCGTTGTTTCCCGCAGCAATCGCGATCTCGTTGACCTGCCGTAACTCACGAACTTCCCGCTCAAGTTCCTTAGGCCGATCCTGCTCCTACGTGCTCGTCGCTGGGCGCAAGCCACGATCCCGTTCAGCCTGCCGCACCCAGCTTCGCAGCGTCTCTCCCGAGCAGCCGATCTTCGCCGCTATCGACGCAATCGCTTTCCATGTCGACTCGCGGGCGCCCTGCTGCTCCAGCACCATCCGCACGGCCCGCTCACGCACTTCCGGCGAGTACCTTGGTGACTTCTTCTTTACGTTTTCCATAACTCCATTCTCTCAAACGTTGGAGCCTCCGGAAAACCCGGTGCGATTCAGTCTGAAGCAGTTCGCTGCTTAACGCGTTGGCGTCGACCATTTCCGACCGACCTCAGTTTGCCCTGTCGCGTCTTGATGTTGATATTGCGCGAAACCGCATTTGTGGGGCTTTTGTTTTCCGCGGCATGACGGGCCACTGCCTGCATGAGCCACGCAAAGACGCAGCATGCGATGTGCCAAAACATCCGCGGCGGTTCCACAAAGTACAAAACCTCAAACGCCCCCACCGGCTTTCACCCGGATGCGCAAATAAGGGTAATCCCCCATATCGTTCATTAATTTGAATTCATTCAATATAAACGTATCTTGTTGACGACATACATTTAAATCGCTCGCGAAACGGACACCCGGCACATGCCAGCAGACTTTCCGACCGCCCTCAGCCTGTCGAACGACTACGCCCTCGGCTGCGCCCACCCCGTCAGCGTGACGGAGTGCGCGCTTGAACGCGCCACCAGCGTCCCGGAAGCGTTCATCGTCCTGACCCCGGAACGCGCACACGCTGAAGCCGCGCAATCGGCCGCGCGCTGGAAAAGCGGCGCGCCTTTGAGTCCGCTGGACGGCGTGCCGGTCGCATGGAAAGACCTGTTCGATATCGCGGGCACCGTCATCACGGCCGCGTCGGCGGTCAACGCGAAGCACGTCGCCACGCACACCGACGCTCGGCTCGTCGCCCACGCCACCCGCGCCGGCATTATCTGCATCGGCAAAACCAACCTCCCCGAGTTCGCCTTTTCCGGCCTCGGCCTCAACCCGCACTTCGGCACGCCGGTGAACCGCGCGCTCGACAGCGGCTCGCGCGCGCCGGGCGGCTCGTCGTCAGGCGCGGCGGTTGCGGTCGCGGCCGGGGTTGTGCCGCTTGCCATCGGCACCGACACCGGCGGCTCGGTGCGCGTATCCGCCGCCTTCAACGGCATCGTCGGCTATCGCGCGAGCACCGCGCGCTATCCGAAAGACGCACCTTCGCACTGCCCCGCACGCTCGACACAACAGGGCCGCTCGCCCGCACCGTCGCCGACAGCATCGCGTTTGACTCGGCCGTACGCGGCATCACCTCGCCCGCGCCGATTATGCCGGCGTCGCTCAAAGGCCAGCGCTTCGTGATCGACCCTACGTTCAGCGAACGACACGCGGTCAGCCCATCGGTGCTCGGGCAACTCCACGCGGTCGTCGAACGTCTGCGCGACGCGGTCGTCGAACGTCTGCGCGACGCGGGCGCGCAAGTCGACGCGCGCCGCCTCGCAACGCTCGACCAGTTGCACGAACTGATCCGCATGTACGGTTGGCTCGGCGGTCTCGAAGCCTTCAATGTGCATCGCGCGTTGCTCGATTGGCCTGACGCCGAATGCATCGATCAACGCGTGCGCACGCGTCTCGAAGCGAGCCGAGTCGTGCCCGCCGAGCGCCGCGCTTTCCTGCGCGAGCAACGTCTCGCGATGATCGCGTCGTTTCGCGACGAACTCGCCGACATCACCCTTATCGCTCCCACCGTGCCGCACGTCGCTCCGTTGCGCGCACCGCTCGAAGCCGATCCCGAACTGTTCGCGCGCGTCAATCTGCAAACCCTGTCGATGACCATGCCCGGCAGTTTTCTCGACACGCCCACCGTCGCGCTGCCCTCCGGCACCGACGCCGACGGCCTGCCCACCAGCGTGCAACTGATGCGCGCGCAAAACGACGACGACGCGTTGCTGCGCATCGCGCTGTCGGTGCAACACCACGCAAACTGCAGTTCTGAAATCTGAAACAAGGAGGAAGTACAGATGGCCAAGGAAATCCTGATCACCTTCGGTATCGACGTCGACGCGGTGGCCGGCTGGCTCGGTTCGTATGGCGGCGAAGACTCGCCGGACGACATCTCGCGGGGCCTGTTCGCGGGCGAGGTCGGCTCGATGCGTCTCCTCAGGCTGTTCGAACGCGAAAAACTCAAGACAACCTGGTTCATTCCGGGTCATTCAATCGAGACCTTTCCCGAGCAGATGAAAGCGGTCGCGGACGCGGGCCACGAAATCGGCATTCACGGCTATAGCCACGAAAACCCGATCGCAATGACGCCCGAGCAGGAAGAAGCCGTGCTCGACCGCAGCATCGAACTCGTCACGCAACTGTCGGGCCGCCGCCCGACCGGCTATGTCGCGCCGTGGTGGGAATTCAGCAACGTGTCGAACGAACTGCTCGTGAAAAAGGGCATCAAGTACGATCACAGTCTGATGCACAACGACTTCCATCCGTACTACGTCCGGGTCGGCGATAGCTGGACCAGGATCGATTACAGCAAGCACCCCGATACGTGGATGAAGCCGCTGGTACGGGGCGCGGAAACCGATCTCGTCGAAATTCCGGCCAACTGGTATCTCGACGATCTGCCGCCGATGATGTTCATCAAGAAAGCGCCGAACAGCCACGGTTTCGTGAATCCGCGCGAAATCGAAACGATGTGGCGCGACCAGTTCGACTGGCTGTATCGCGAGCACGACTACGCGGTGTTCCCGATCACGATCCATCCCGACGTATCCGGCCGTCCGCAAGTGCTGCTGATGCTCGAACGTCTGATCGCGCATTTCAAGTTGCACGACGGAGTTCGCTTTTGCACCTGCGATGAAATCGCCGACGACTTCCTGCGCCGCCAGCCACGCGTCAAACCAACCTGAACCCGGCGCGATTCAAAGCGCTATGTGTAGCGTCCTTATCGGAGCATTGAGATGAAAGAAAGTGCCTTGACCCGCGCCGGCTTCAGGCTCGAAAAGATCCTCCCGGTCGACGTGAAGCGCGCCACCGTGGTCGCGTTTTTCGCGTGGGTGTTCGCGGTGTACGACTTCATTCTGTTCGGCACGCTGCTGCCGGAAATCGGCAAGCACTACAACTGGGACGCAGCGACCCAGGCCGAGATCGCGACCTTCGTGGCGATCGGCACGGCGATCATCGCGTTCGGCATTGGCCCCCTGCTCGACCGCGTGGGACGAAAGGCCGCGTTGTTGTGGACCGTCGCGGGCGCGGCGCTGTGCTCGGGTCTCACTGTTCTCGGCGGTGCGATGGGCCAGTGGCCGCTGGTGCTGATCCGTTCGCTGTCGGGCCTCGGTTACGCCGAGGAAACCGTCAACGCGACCTATCTGAACGAACTGTACTCGGCCGCCGACGACCCGCGCCTGAACCGCAACAAAGGCTTTATCTACAGTCTCGTGCAGGGCGGGTGGCCGATCGGCGCGCTGATCGCCTCGGGTCTGACCGCGCTGCTGCTGCCGCGCATCGGCTGGCAAGGCTGCTTTATCTTCGCGACGTTCCCAGCTATCGTCATCTTCTTCATGACGCGACGCTTGAAGGAAAGCCCGCAATTCCTCCTGCACAAACGCATCAAGCAACTGCGCGAAGAAGGTCAGGACAAGGACGCGCGCGCGCTCGCCAGCGAACATCGGGTCGACTACGAACAACACAGCCGCGCGGGCCTGCGCGAAGCGTTTCGCGGCGACGCGCTGCGCGCGACGCTAGTGCTTGGCGGCGGCATTCTGCTGAACTGGTCGGCGATTCAGGTATTCAGCGTGCTCGGCACTACCGTGCTGACGCGCGTGCATAACGTGTCGTTCGAAAACTCGCTGCTGATTCTCGTCCTCTCGAACGTGATCGGCTATTGCGGCTATCTGAGCCATGGCTGGATCGGCGACAAGATAGGCCGACGCAACACGCTCGCTATCGGCTGGATGTGCGGTGGCCTCGCATTCGCCGGGATGTTGATGGGACCGAGCAGCTATGCGGTGGTGGTCGCGCTGTACAGCCTGGGTCTGTTCTTTCTGATCGGGCCGTATTCGGCGGCGCTGTTCTTTATCGGCGAAAGCTATCCCACTGCGATTCGCGGTACAGGTAGCTCGATCGTCCATGCGATGGGTCCGGTCGGCGCCATACTCGCGGGTGTCGGTGTGACCTCGATGCTGAATCACGGCGTGGACTGGTTGCATGCGGCGCTGTGGTTCGGTGCGCTGCCCTGCTTCCTGTCCGGCCTGTTGATCTTCTTCGCGAAACACGTCAACCCGGAACGTATTCATTAATTTATCGCCCTTATCGAGCAGACAAGTCATGAGCGAATCACAACGCACTAAAGTCGCGCTGATCACCGGCGCGGCGAGCGGCATCGGCCAGGCGCTCGCGCTTGCGTATGCGCAAATCGGCGTCGCGGTGGTCGGCGGCTACTTTTCGGGCGATCCGCACGACCCACGCGACACCGAATGTCTTGTTTCCGAAGCCGGCGGCCAGTGCGTGATGCATCCCGTCGACGTGAGATCCGCCGCCCAGGTCGACGCGTTCGCTGCCGTCGCACTGGAACGCTTCGGACGGATCGACTTCGCCATCGCCAATGCTGGCCTGCTGCGCGCCGCGCCGCTCACCCAGATGCGCGACGAGCAATGGTTCGAGATGATCGATGTCGATCTGTCCGGCGTGATGCGCACCTTCCGCGCCGCCAGCCGGCGTATGTCGGAAGGTGGCGCGATGGTCGCGGTGTCGTCGATTGCGGGCGGCGTGTATGGCTGGGAAAATCATACGCACTACTCCGCAGCGAAAGCGGGCGTGCCTGGGTTGTGTCGCGCGGTCGCGATGGAACTGGCGCCACGAAAGATTCGCTGCAACGCAGTGATTCCCGGGCTGATCGAAACGCCGCAATCGCTCGACGCGGTCAACTCGCTCGGCCCGGAAGGCCTGCTCGAAGCGGCGCGCGGCATTCCGTTGCAACGGGTCGGACGCCCTTCGGAAATCGCCACGCTAATCCGTTTTCTGACCAGCGAGGACGCGTCATATATCACCGGCCAGGCGATCATCGCGGACGGTGGCTTGACGGTCCGCTGGCCCGGTTGAGTCGCACATCGAGTCAAGAAGAGTCGAACCATGAGCGACACATTTTCACTCGACGGCCGCCGTGCCGTCGTCACGGGCGCGGCGAGTGGCATTGGCGCGGCGATTGCACAGGCGTATGCGGCGACGGGCGCGCGGCTCGTGCTGGCGGACCGCGACGTTACACGTCTCGAACAGCAGGCCGACGCCTGCCGCAAGCTGGGCGCAACGGTGCATACCGTGCAAGCCGATGTCGGCGTCGAAGCGGACGCGAATCGTATCGTCGATACCTGCATCGAGGCGCTCGGCGGCATCGATATTCTGGTCAACAACGCGGGCATGCTGACGCAGGCGCGTTGCGTCGATCTCACCACGGACATGTGGGACGAGATGATGCGCGTCGATCTGCGCAGCGTGTTTTTGTGTACGCGTCGCGCGTTACCCTCGATGATCGCGCAACGCTGGGGCCGCATAATCAACGTCGCGTCGCAACTCGGGATCAAAGGTGGCGCGGAGTTATCCCACTACTCCGCGGCGAAGGCGGGCGTGATCGGCTTCACCAAATCGCTCGCGCTCGAAGTCGCGCCCGACAACGTGCTGGTCAACGCCATCGCGCCGGGTCCGATCGACACCGCGCTGGTCGATGGGATCAGCACCGCGTGGAAAACGGCGAAGTCGGCGGAGTTGCCGTTGCGGCGTTTTGGCCGCGCCTCAGAAGTTGCTCCTGCTGCTGTGCTGCTTGCTTCGGACCCTGGCGGGAATCTGTTCGTCGGCCAGACGCTAGGCCCGAATTCCGGCGATGTGATGCCCTGAGCGGCATTCGTGAACAACTCCTGGAGAAGCACCATGTGCGGAATGTGTGGCTTGCTCGGCGGCGGCAATCACTGGTCGAATACGACGGCGCCCGCCTCTTCAACTGCGGGCTCGGGTACTGGCGGCCGTCCCGATGCTCGACGTCAGCGACTGTTGCAGGCCTCGTTGGCCAATCGGATTCTGGTGCCGCTGCGGCTGCGTCTCGACGACTTTCACGGGCAATCGTTCGTGCTGTCGTCACCGACCGGCGCGAGCGAATTGGTCGGTGATTTCGCGCAGGTATGGAAAGCGGCAGAGCGTATGCTCGGCCGTCCGCTCGATCCGCTGACCCTGTTCGCTGAAACAAAGATCGCCGCTACTTTGGATCAGGAGCCCGCGTGAGCCTCGCCTACGACATTATTCCGGTCACGCTCGTGACCGGCTTTCTGGGCAGCGGCAAATCCACCTTGCTCGCCGACGTGCTCACCGGCGAAGCCGCGCGCGACACCGCCGTGCTCGTCAACGAATTCGGCGAGATCGGACTGGATCACCTGCTGATGGGCGAGGTGGATGCGCAAACCGTGCTGCTCGAGAACGGCTGCGTGTGCTGCTCGATACGCAGCGAACTGAAGGACGCGCTGGCCGCACTGTTTTCGAAGCGCGCGCGGGGGGACGTGCCCGCATTTTCGCGTGTGGCGATCGAAACCACCGGTCTCGCGACGCCCGCGCCGATTATCGCGACGCTGCTCGCCGATCCGGTGATACGCAGTCACTATGCATTGAACGTGACCGTTACCGTCGTCGATGCGGTGAATGCCGAGCTGCAACGCGAGCGCTATCCCGAGTGGCTCGCGCAAATTAGTGCAACGGATCGTATCGTGATCAGCAAGGCCGATCTGGTGGGCGCGCAGCAGGTCGACGCATTGCGCATTGCGTTGGCTGCGTTGAATCCATTGGCGGAAATCGTTACGCGCGCGTCGTCTGCGGATGCGTTAAGAGATTTGCTGTTCATACCAGCGCGTTTTGTACCCGATGCCGTTCAGAGCATGAATAGGATCGGGGCGGGTACGCTGCATCTTGGTGAAGGTGGCGGCACACGTCTTTCCCATCGCGCGGAAACGCAGCCGCAACCGCACACGCAACCTCAAACCCTGAGCAACGCCATCACCTCCACCTGCCTCACCATCGACATCCCCATCGACTGGCAGGTCTTCACCCTCTGGTTCACCCTGCTGCTGAACCGCCACGGTGATAAGATTTTGCGCGTGAAAGGCCTGCTCTCGCTCGAAGGCTCGGACAGACCGGCCGTATTGCACGCGGTACAGCATCTGGTTCATCCCGTTCTGCATCTCGACGTGTGGCCCGACGAACCGCAAGGACCACGCGCCTCGCGGCTCGTATTCATCACTGAAGGCATCGACGCTCATGCAATCGAAAACTCATACCAGCGCTTTCGCGCCGTGCTCGCACAAGCGGCCTGATGCTGCGCGCTCCACCTTCACGTTTTAAGAACCTGTTCAACCCAACCCGTGCGCACCTCGCCCGAAGCACCCGCTATCCATCGCGGAAAGATCGAACTGCGCGTGCTCGGCACGTCGGTGACCTTGCAGGACCATATCCGCAAGCAGGCGGAACAGGACCTCGGCATCAAGCTGCGTTTCATCGTCGAAGATGGCTCGGCCGTGCAACGTAACGGCGTGATGCATCCGCAAAGCTATGATCTGTACGACCAGTGGTTTCACAGCATCGACTGCCTGTGGCCCGCGCACGCGCTGCAACCCATCGACCTCACGCGCATCACGCGCTGGGGCGAGATCAACTCGCTGCCGCGCGCCGGACGGCTCGGCAAACGCGTGTGCACCGGCGCGGGCTCGGTGCCGGCGGACCGCCTTTATGTGCAGCCGGACAACTCGCTCGGCCGCCAGCCCAGTGAGCGCATCAGCATGCTGCCGCTCACGCATAACGCGGACAGCTTCGTCTATCTCGACGATACGCTGCCCGCCGCGCTGATCGAGCGCGGCGAAAGCTGGTCGTGGCTGCTCGCGCCCGAACTCGCCGGACGCGTCGCATTACAGGCCGACGCCGCGATCGGCGCCATCGACGCCGCGCTCGCCGTCGAAGCAAGCGGGCTGATGCAGTTCGCGGACATCGGCAACCTGAGCATCGAAGAAATCGATGCGTTGATCGCCACCCTGATCGACTACAAACGACGCGGCCATTTCGCGGGCTTCTGGTCAAGCTTCGCCGAAGCCGCACAACTGATGATCTCCAACAAGGTGGCGATCCAGAGCATCTGGTCGCCCGCTACCGTCGAACTGGAAAAGGCCGGGTTAAAGTTCAGGCTCGCGAGTCCGCGCGAAGGCTATCGCGCCTGGTTCGGAGGCCTGTCTCTATCACGCGCGACCAACGGCCGCGTGCTCGACGCCGCCTACGCCTATCTGAACTGGTGGCTCGATGGCTGGGCCGGTGCGACGATGGCGCGGCAAGGCTTCTACATCGCCAACCACGAACGTTCGCGTGACTACATGAGCGACGCCGAGTGGGCTTACTGGTACGATGGCAAGGCTGCGGCGCACGCGTTGCCGGGCCCCATCGGCGAGCATCTGGTGGCCGCCGGTCAGCGCCGCGACGGCGGCAGCTACGTGGCGCGCATGGGCCGCATCGCAGTATGGGACTCGGTGATGGACGAGCATAATTATCTGGTGCGCCGCTGGGCCGAATTCAGGCGCGCGTGACGACGTACTCTATCAAACGATGACACGACGCGCAGGGCTAACCGCGGGGCCGAATGCTTCCGCGAACGAAACGGCGACCCGCGAGACCGTTGAATCCAATAGCGAGATTATCGCCGTCGAAAGTGAGACGCGCCTGCGTTATCGGCTGATTCACGATCAGTTGAAGAACGCGATTTTGCGTGGGCGGATCGCGGCCGGACTCGTACTGCTTGAAGGGCCGGTTGCGCGGATCTTTGGCACGAGTCGAGTGCCGGTCAGAAAGGCGTTCGAGTTGCTGCACGAAGGTGGACTGTTGCGCACGTTCGAGGGGCGCGGCTATCTGGTGGTCGGACCCGATGGGCCAGACGGCCCCGATCCACAGCCCCTGCGCGTGCCGCTCTCTGAAGCGGCGCTCGGCTTCGACGAAGCGCCTGCGCCACTCGCCCTACCCTCCATCAGCGAACGCATTTATCACGACCTCGAAGCCACGGTGTCGATCGGCATTGCGTTCGGCCATTTTCGTATCGACGAATCCGAGGCCGCTGAGACTTTCGGCGTGAGTCGCGGCGCGGTTCGCGAAGCGCTGAGTCGTTTGCGCGATCTCGGCCTGGTCGAGAAATCGGCTTACTCGCACTGGATGTGCGGACCGCTGACCGCGCGCGCCGTGCGACACGATTATGAATTGCGCTCGCTGCTGGAACCGGCAGCGTTGGCAGCAAGCGCGCCGCTGCTGTCGCGCGACACCTTGAACGCATCGCTTCGGGAAGTGGAGCGCGCCATTGCTAACCCGGAGCGCGTAGATTCGGAGGCATTGCAGCGGCTTGAAAACAGCCTGCATGTCGACTGCCTGCGTTGTGCGCCGAACAAGAAGCTGCTTGAGACAATCGGGCACGCGCATATGCCGCTGACCGTAAATTACGCGTTCTATAACGCGTTCGATCTGCATCCCGATACGGCGACGTTGATTGAACATCGCACCGTGCTAAGGTACTTGCTGGACGGCGATGCGAATGCAGCGGCGGACGCGTTGCGCATTCATCTGCAAGCAGGACAGAAGCGCACGCTGCAACGTCTGAAGGTGCTCGCCGTGTTGCCTGAACCCGATCTACCAGGCTTCATGCAGCGGATCGCATAGCGCTTCAAGGTGCCCGCGAGATGAGCCGACTAGCCCTCTTCTGGGCAATTTCAATTCTCGCCGAGCGGCCCGTCGGTTCAGTCCGTTGCTGGGCGCGCCGTATCTCGGCCGGCGACTGCTTGAACGGGTTGGCCCTGGCCGGCATCCCTCCCTCCGGGTCGCGCTTGCACTGTCTCTTGTCACGGAGACAGGTGGGCCTCCGGATTACGAGGGCGGACACGTCATTCTGGGCGACGTGCTGAAGGACGATACCGCGAGCGAGCCGCTGCGCAGCATGGCAGCAGCGGCTATTGCGGACAGTGCGCGGCTTGGTCGTGGCATGGACGCCGACCTTGAGATGGCCAAGGACATGTATGCCACGGCCTTGGAGCTTGGACATCGCTCAGCCGCGTACAACCTTGGTTTGTGCTGGGAGGGGTACTGGGACAGAAGTGCTCCCGGCGACGTCGTTCCTGACAGCTCAAAGGCCGCACAGGCCTGCAAGCGCGGTGGTTCGAACGCAAAATGCGCCGCGCGTCTGGACGCGCTGCGGGCCCGTTCGCGGTAGACCCCATCAATCGCGCATCCCGACGCAACGAAAAGCGAGCTCTGTGTCCTGGCTTACGCGGTCGCTTGAGCAGTCATAGGTTCTGGCGCGGTTGCGACAGGCAATTTCGTAACCGCCTTTTTGGCGCCAACCAGTTTCTTCACCGGTGCCTTCTTCGCTACCGCAGTCGTTGTTGCGGGCTTCTTCGCGACGGCTTTCGGCTTGCTCGCAGCGGCAGAATCCGCAACTCCGCTAACGCCATCAATCAAAAACCTCGAACGTTCTTTGGCACCAGCAAGCCACGCCGGCGCCCGCCCACGCCCGCTCCAAGTCGCGCCACTCTTTGGGTCACGATAAAGCGCAGGCTGCGGACCGCGGACGTAATTGCCAGCAGCCTTCGCTTTGCTCACAGGTGCCGGCATCGCCTTACCTCCATCAACAAGGAATTTATCGCGATTTTTTGCGCTTGCAATCCACTGGGGTGCCCGGCCATGTCCGGTCCACGTCGCGCCACTCTTCGGGTCCCGATACTTGACCGCGGCAGTGCCCCCTTTGCCGACAGCCTTGGCTCCAGTGCGTCTGAAAGTTCGCCCGCTGAAGAAGCTGAAGGACGCCGCGGTCTAAACCGGACCGCCGGAGAGGAAGCCCCTCGCGATGGAAGTCTGAGGGGCTTTTTTGTTTCTATGCCTGCCCACATGCAACGAGAGCCGTTCCGTGACGTCAAGTTGATTGCGTCGCAAACGGATTGATGGGCTGAACCTTTCGGCGGTCCTTAACGCGATCAAGCATCTGGCATGAACCAAGACGGCCACGAGTGCTGGCAACTTCTGCCTGGGGGCGGCAATTTTTCTTGCTCCCCCGGTATCGGTGACGAGCACGCTGGCTCCGCTATCGCGCAGGCGGTACTCCAACGCTTCCTCTCCAAACAATGCGAAGAGCGGAACGGAAAACGCGACTTCCTTGCGTGACACCGCGCTTTCGCAGGCAGTTCGCTGTCTGATTGCTTCTCCGCCGGAGTTCGCCGAAGGAGACGCGAGTGATGTGCCCGTTGCCGTGCTCGTGAATCAGCGCCAGCTGCTCCGGGTCGAGCGCCGCCCACTTATTGCACACAGCCACCCCAATGTTGTACTTTTCGGGAATGTTCCAGCGAAATTCTTTAACTTCAGATTCGTAGCTGGTGTCTCCGCGTAGCATACATGGTCAAACTCCCAGGTACTGCCGCTGTAGGTCGGCATCGTTGATTATCTGTTCCGGCTCACATTCGAAGACAACACGACCTTTGTCAACCAGTCGGCAATGCGCGCCCATGCGGGCAACAAACTCCAGATTCTGTTCGACCACAATGACCGCGATGCCCTCACGTTCATTGATTTTCCGGACAGTCGCAGCTATCTGGTCAACGATTGAGGGTTGTATCCCTTCGGATGGCTCGTCGAGAAGCAACAACGTTGGGCGTGTGATGAGTGCCCGTGCCAGAGCCAGAATCTGTTGCTGGCCGCCACTTAGCGAATCCCCGCGCTCGTCGGCTTTTTCGCGAAGCATCGGAAATTCGGAAAGCAGCCCGTCAACCGCTTCGCGCCAGTCGCTGCGCTTCGTGCCGAACGCCGCCGCTTTCAGGTTGTCGAGCACCGACAAGGATGGAAAGATGTCGCGGCCCTGGGGAACGTATGCAATTCCCCGGTGGGCACGCTTGTGCATTGGCATGTCTCGTATCGACGAGCCATCGAAGTGAATCTCGCCTTGCTGCACCGGGATGGCTCCAACGATGGCACGCAAAAGCGTCGTTTTTCCGACTCCGTTTCGCCCAAGGATGGAAATCATCTGCCCCTGCTCCAGCTCCAGGTCGAGACCGTGCAACACAGGCGTTTGACCGTAGCCGGCGCGAAGGTTCTTCAGTTCAAGCGACATGCCCATGTCCTTGTCGCCCCAGATAGATGTCGAGAATCCGCTCGTCGCGTCGCAGTTCTTCAAGCGACCCGGATGCGAAGACGTTTCCCTGGTGGAAGACGGTGACGGGAACGTCCAGCGCCCGCACAAATTCCATGTCATGCTCGACGACGATGACCGACACACTCTGTCCGAGCAGGCGCACCATCGCAGCCATGCGGGCAGTCTCCTCCCTGGTCATTCCAGCTGTTGGCTCATCGAGCAGTACCACCGAGGGTTCAGCAGCGATGACCATGCCAATCTCCAGCCACTGCTTCTGCCCATGGGACAGCGACCCCGCAATGTCATCCGCCCGGTGCGCGAGTGCCAGCCAGCCCAACATTTCCGCGGAGCGAAGGTCGGCCGCTGCCTTGTCTCGTCGACGCCCATACGCGGCTAGCCAAAGGTTCTCGCGTACCGACAGTTCAGTGAAGATGCTGGCCACCTGCAGCTTGATTCCTAGCCCGTTCCTCACCCGGTCGTGTGACTTCATATGGGTAATCGGTCGACCGTCAAGTTCGATGGCGCCGCGATTCGGAGGAAAGCGGCCGACAAGAAGGTTGAAGAACGTGCTCTTGCCCGCGCCGTTCGGGCCAATTAGACAATGAACGCCCTTCTGACCGAAGTTGACTGTTGCCTTCTGCACAGCTCGAACGCCGCCAAAGCGCTTTTCCAGTCCAGTGGCGCTGAGTGCGGCGCCGCTGGACTCGCTGCGAAAAGGCAGCTCTGCAAATCCCTGTTCCTCAGGCAGTGGAACATTGGCGGCCGCTGCGCCAGCCGAACCCGATTTCCGTTTTGCGACCAGGAGTTTGGCTGAGGCCGGAACGATTCCAGACGGCAAGAAAAGAACGACCGCGATGAGCACGACGCCAAGGACGATGGGTGTTGCGTCTCCAGCACCACCGCCCAGCGCGAAGGACAGCGACTGTACGAGCAAGGTTCCAATGAAGGCTCCAGCGAATGACACCCGACCGCCAACCAGGACCCAAATCACCACCTGCGCTGCCAATGCCAGTCCGAAGACCACCGGGCTTATGAACATAGCCCATGCGGCGTAGAAGGCACCCGCGATACCGGCAATCGCTCCGCCAATCGTGAACACTACAAGCTTACGGAGCCGGACATCGAAGGCCAGAAGTTGAGTGCGCAACTCGTTCTGCGTGAGAGCGGTAAGAACACGGCCAAACGGGCAATGAAGGAGAACGTACAGGCCTGCAACAATCAATGCGCAAACCAGAATCACGGTGGAGTACGACTGAACGACTGTCAGGGCGCTCCCGGATTCCCCGAGGGGCAAGGTGATGGGTGGGACGCCCGAGATTCCGTTGTAGCCGCCGAGTTGAGCCTCTCCAATATGGTATTTGGGGTCAGCCGTGCTCGACAGAACGGTGAAAAGCACGAGGGTCATCGCGAGCGTGATGATTCCGACGTAGACGTCGCCGACGTTGCCATAGAAGATGAAGTATCCAACCAAGGCCGCCAGCGCCGCAGTCGCGAGTGCTGCAACGACGACCGAAGATACAGTCTCATTGGTAGCGGGCAAGATGTTGATGGCTGCGACGCTGTACGCATAGGCGCCGATTCCGAAGAAGGCGCCTTGTCCGAAGCTGAATATGCCACCATGCCCCCAGACCAGCGTAAGGCTGGCTGCAAGCAGCCCGAATAGTGCCCAGTTCGTCGCTTGTAAGGTCGCGAATTCCGGCATCGCAAATCCAAGCGCGAGAGCGAGCAGCGCGACGACTGCGCAACCGATGAGGCGCAATTTCAAGGCACGGTTTGATGGAATCATGGTCAGCGTCTCATTCAGAGTTTGCGCCGCAGACGACCCGAGATACCAGTCGGCAGCACGCGTACAAGGCAAATGGCCAGGACCAGCAGAGCCGCTTGTCCGAGGAACGGGGTAAACAGGTATGACACCACGTTCTCGACTCCGCCAAGCAGCGCAGAAGCCGCGGCGGCGCCGGTCAGCACGCCGGAGCCACCCACAACCACCGTCATGAACGCACGAGCGATATATGCCTCTCCCATCGTTGGCATCACGCCTACCATCGGGGCAAGCAATGCGCCAGCCGCGCCCGCAAGCGCTGCACCGAACATGAACGTTAAAGAGTTGATGCGTCGCGGGTCGATGCCGACGGCCGACGCCATCTGGGGTCTCTGAACTGCAGCCCGTGCCATGACGCCGTACTTCGTACGCGTGAACACCGCATAGACGAATGCGAGGAGTGCGAGCGCGGCCAGAATAAGAATGACGGAATAGGCGGAGACGGAGTACTCGCCGAGGTGGATGCTTCCACCCGGAGTGGCAATTCCTTGCGTCGTGGCGCCAAATACGAAGACTGCGCCTTGCGACATGATGAGACTGAGTCCCCACGTCGCCAGCATGCTGTCCATCAGGCGGCCATACAGGAATCGAATCAATGCCCGTTCGACTACCCAGCCGAAGGCCGCAACGGCGAGCGTCGAAACCAACATTGCAACGGGCAGAGGAAGGCCACCCCTGACACCGGCAAGCGTTCCGAACGCGCCAAACATCAGAAACTCTCCATGGGCCAGGTTGATAATCCCCATCATGCCGAAGAGCACTGATAGCCCGAGCGAGACCAACACGAGAATTGCGATGCTGAGTCCGACGGACACAGCCATATTGATGAACCAACCTAGGCTTGAGGCTTCCATGTCTATTCGTCCGTTACAGTACGTCGTCTAGTTGGCTTTAGCCGAAGGCGTGAACTGCTTTGCGGTATTGGGTCGTGCAACAAGGTCGCACACGGTTCGTTCATAGCTCGGCGGAACAGATTTCTCCTCGCCAATAACCGTGAACCCATGCTTATCGTCAGCGCGCGCAATGTGGACGTTCTGAACCACATGGTGTGTCGGACCGTCTACTGTGACCTTGCCTGAAGGACCGTCGAAGCTGACACCACTTTCAAGCGCCTTAATGACCTTCTCGCGGTCTGTGCTGCCTGCCTTCTCGACAGCCAAGGCCCACAGGTGCCAACCGTTCCAGACGGCTACAGCGCTGTCTGTGATGTAGGGGTAGTTGGCTCCGTAAGCCTTCGCCCACGCCTCGCGGAACTTCCTGCTGCCTTCAGAAGAGCCCTCTTGAAAGTAGGGAAAGGCGACGACGATGCCGCTCGCTTCCTTGGGACCCAGGACCACCTGTTCGTTTCCCAGTCCGAACGTCGCGGAGACAATCTGCATACGGCTCGACAGGCCTGCGGACGCAAACTGTCGATAAAAAGCGATGTGGTTGCCACCAACCAGAAGAGAGAGCACCACGTCAGGTTTCGCCTCCTGCAGTTTCGAGATGACCGAGCCGAACTCGCTGACATCAAGCGGAATGAATTCGGCGCCGACGACACTACCGCCAGCTTTTGTCACATACTGCTTCACCCAGTCCGTCGAGATATGGCCGTAGTTGTAGTCGGCTGCCAGAACGTAAAACTTCTTCTTTCCGTTCTTAGTCGCCCAGTCGACAAGCGGCGGGATTTGTTGAGAGGGAACAATGCCGGTGAGGAAGACGTTTTTGTCGCAAACGCCTCCTTCATACTGCTCGTTGTAGAAATACAGTGTCTTGTTGCGGTCCGCTACGGGGCGGACGGCCTCGCGCGAAGCACTGGTGATGCCGCCCATGATGACGGATGCATGGTCTCGGAGCGCGAGCTGGTTCGCATAGCTTGTGTACTTCGCGTTATCTGACTGGGCATCGTAGGTAACGAGCTTGAGCGGACGTCCCAGCACCCCCCCGGCGTCATTGATGGACTTGACGGCAAGCTTCGTAGCATCTGCCATCGCCTTACCGTACACGTTGAGCGCACCAGTCTCATCAAGCACGCTGCCGACAACAATCGGCTCCTTGTCCGCGGCTATCGCGGGGTACTGCGTTGAGAATGCCAGGCAACATAAAGCAAGCCAGCGAAATGCTCGATTCATAGAATCTCCGCGAGAGTAAAGGGCTGTTCGAAGCCGAGTGCGTCCCGAAATCGACGAGGCAAGCCGGGCGACACGAGTTACATTGTTGCAGCAATGGATGCCCGTACGTTGTGAGGCGCGCCGTGGCATATGCCACGTTGCCTTACGGCAGCAGCAACGCGACAGCCCGTTCTCTGCTTGTTTTGAAGATGGTCTGCACGGGTCCACTGCGGAAGGATGTGGTGTTTGTGACAGTAACAGGCCGGCACCTGGGCTCGCTTGCATACCACGGACAACCGGATAGTCCCGGTACGCCATATCAGGGTGATTGCTGATGAATCGAACGGACCCGATGACTGGCGTTCCCACACTTCACGTCACGCGGCAGGTGGCTGTCCGTTTAAGACAATGACCAGGCGTCCCGCAGTCAAACCGGCCTGACGGCGGCGAATACCAGGGTTACATGGACTCACCTGTAAGGACTGGCATGAACGCGAAAATCGAAGATTCCCGGACAAGGGTCCGATGCCGCATTGCGGGTCCACCGAAGAAATTCTTACGGAGAAAGCACCATTGACCCGGAGGCGTGGGACGTCCTTGTTCACACCCTTGAAAGCAGAATCCGGCCTGGAACGGCACCAATTTCAGACGCACCGCGCCGACGTGATGCGTTACCACTGCGCTTTCATATGCTAGCTTTGAGAGAAAAGTCGTGCTTCAAGGCGTTCATATGGTGGTGCGCCCAGATGCGGGGCAGCCTTGGAATCAGCAGGAGCGCGTCTCCCGCATGGTCTTCATCGGGCGTCGCTCGCGCGCGCCGGAACTCAAAGAGGCGCTCGGGAGCTGCCTCGTTCAATCCGCACTGACACCGGCGCTGCAGGAACGGGTCAGGCATCGATGCTGATAATCGCGGGGGTTCTTTCTGCCCATGCTCCCCACAAAAGACCTCACCTGTTGGCAGCCGGCGCAATGCCGTGACTTTGCTGTTCCATCACGATGGCGCGCTCGCACAAGCTATTGGCAATTCGGCAAGGTACGCTCAGGACGTCGTCAACGAAGGAGAAATATGATGCCCAACTCGAGTGTGGAGCAGCTGGTCAGGACCACAGCTGAACACTCAAATCTGCCACTCGAAGACGGTCGCGTAGCAGCAATTAGACAGGTTCTCGAGGTGTGGTTGAAGGACGCAAATGCCTTGTCGGCGAAGTTGAGTGCGCTTGAGTTCGCGCAGGTGTCACCAATCACGGGCTTCCTCCAGACGGTGGTTCATGGTGAGGTGTCGCATGAGCAGTGAACTCGCCAGGTTATCGATTGCAACCGCCGCTAAGCTTGTTCGAAGCGGCGAAGTCAGCCCGACAGACCTGTTGAACGCATCGCTTCAAGAAATCGAGCGACATAACAGCACCTTGCGTGCATTCATTTCCGTCACCGAAGAAACGGCGAAAAAGGCGGCGACCGCTGCCGAACTGTTGTTGTCCGCTGGCTATGACCTCGGACCGCTCCATGGCATCCCGTTGGGAATCAAGGACAACGTAGGCATCCAGGGGCAGAGGACTACCGCCGGCAGCAAGGTGTTAGGAAATTGGTATCCCGACAAAGACGCGACGGTAATAGCGAAGCTTAAACAGGCTGGGTCGGTGTTCGTTGGAAAAACGAACATGCACGAATTCGCTTGGGGTGGCACTTCCGCAAATCCCCACTACGGTCACGTCCGCAATCCTTGGGATACCAGCAAATTTCCCGCCGGGTCGAGCGGTGGTTCAGGCGCTGCCGTGGCCGCAGGCCTGTGCTTTGGCGCACTGGGCACAGACACGGGCGGTTCCATCCGACTACCGTCAGCGATTAACGGGGTGGTCGGCCTGCGACCCACCTACGGAAGAGTCAGCAACTCCGGGATTGTCCCTCTCGCATGGTCCATGGACACCGCGGGGCCAATGACTCGAACCGTCGAGGATTGTGCGTTGATGTTCAACGCGATTGCGGGCCCCGACCCAACCGACCCGGCCACCGCGCCGGTCCCTGTGGATGACTATCTTTCCCGACTGAATTCGGGTGTCAGGGGGCTGCGAATCGGCGTGGTGCCTCGCTACTTCTTCTCTCACCTTCAGGCCGACGTGAAGCGGGCCGTAGAACAGGCGCTGCGGACGTTCGAAGGTCTAGGGGCCCAGCTCGTCGAAGTCGACATCAATCACATCGAAGGCAATATCTCCGCGCAGCTCACCATCGAATCTGCCGAGCCGAGCACCTATCACCAGAAATCGTTACGTGAAAGGCCGGGCGACTACGGCGATGACGTACGGACGTTGTTAGAGGTCGGGGAGATGCTTCTAGCCACGCACTATCTTCAGGCACAGCGCTACAGGTCGGTGCTGCGCGCGGAATTCATCGAGGCATTCAAGGAGGTCGACGTCTTCGTGTGTCCAACGTTGCCTTTTACCGCCACAGCCTTGGGCGCGACAACCGTCGTGATTGAGAACGGGGTGGAAGAGGATATGCTCTCGGCAATCATGCAGTTCACGGGAGTACCGAGCCTGACGGGCCTTCCCTCTCTCAACGTGCCATGTGGATTCGATTCCAGCGGACTGCCGGTCGGCATGCAGATTATTGGTGCGCCCTTCTCAGAGTCGAAACTGTTCTCTGTGGGTCATGCGTTCCAGTCCGCAACTGACTTTCATACGAAGAGCCCCAACCTGGCTTCTTATTGAAAAGAAAACGCCGCGTCATCAACGAGATGCGGCGTTGCTGTACGTGGTGTCCGCACACGCTATTCAGCCTTCGGAACAGTCAACCGGCTCCCTGTTCCGAAGCAATACGCTCTGAGGCGTAACGCCGTAGCTCTTTTTGAACGAGCGGCTGAAGTGGGATACGTCACAAAAGCCAAACGTCATCGCGGCGTCCGTAACATTTTTGACCGAGCCTTCCCGAAGTGCACAGTAGCTCGCCGCGAGCCGCTTTTGCCAGATGGACTTCATGGGAGTCGTAGCCTGTCCCGCGAATGCACGCGCCAATGTTCGCGTTGAAACGTGCATTGACGAAGCAATGTAATTGACGTCGAGGCCTGCGTACTCGATGTTGTCTTCAATGAACGCGAGCGCTTTTCGATACAAGGCGGCTTGCGAGGACGTGACAGGCGCTTCCCCGGAGTGGATGTCGATGATTGCACTTACGAGGTCCAGTATTGCGCCAGCAATCCGCGACCCAGCATGCGTCGACTGGCTGAGTTCCCGCGATTCGCACGCCTCCTTAATCATCGCGCCGAGTACGGCTCTGAATCCCGTGCCAGGTCCTAACGAGGTGGCGACTACGTGCTCGGCGCTCGCGGTGCGACGAAGGAGCAAATCGCGCGGGATTCTGACGATGAAGAAGGACTCTGGCGAAATGGTGTAACTGAATGGGCGCGCTGCATCGTACAGCAGCACGTCACCCGCGTTTTGGACAACCCGTCGGCCGTTTTGCTCCAGGTAGCCGATGCCATTCTCGAGAAAGGAAAGCCAGAGATTGTTTTCAGGACCGGACCGGATATTAGTGAAATCCCGAACCCATTCGTGTTCCGGGCCGGTCATCTTTGCCACATCCAGGGCGCCGAGTGAGCGGCCGATAATCTCAGCGTCGAATTGAGCTCTAAATTGCGAGTCGCTCGTCGCGGGAATGCAGTGACTGCAAACCACGTCCCGCCAGTAGTCGAAACGTTCAGGAGCCGCGACTGAAGATGTTGAGAACAAATATTGCATTGCAGTTCCGATAGCGGCACGTTAGCGATGGTCCTTGCAGCCAGTCTCGGAAAGGTAAGTCGCCCCGGAGCCGGCAAGGCAATGGGCGTGTGTGCCCAGTGTTTGTTGCACTGCGTCATTCTCCTGCGTTTTATGCGGTGGAACTATCAGCATTCGCCGACCATAGAACGCCAAATATCAGCGCGCAAGGATTAGGAGTTTGATTGGGTGTAAGGAGGTTCTCTGGAACCCTGAAAAAGAGTCTCCTTAGCAAGTAGGGGCTCTTCCCGCCGTCACGCCGGTACGAGGTGGGTCCGTTCGTGGACTCCGCCCGTCGGGTGATGGCAGCGCCGCTCTTCTCGCAGACAAACGAGGACGCAATGGCAAGCAGGAATGCTTGAATGGCACGGGATGGAAAGGTTCAGCAACAAGCTTCCCGTCAATGCTCCGGAGTAACATTCTTTCAACTGAGGGAGTCCTTCGAAGGTTACGTTTCTAAAATTTTAGGGAACCCCTCACCGCCCCAGCCGGATACTCGTCCGGCCACGCCCTTGCCAGCCATTTCCACAGCGACCCGTATCGCCAACTGTCACATCCACATCTGTCGCTTCCCGCCCCGGCGCACTCCGCCGTCTCGTCGTCGCTCATCTCCGCGGTCCCCATCCCTCATTGATGCCAAAAGCGATTGCGCGCAAGCGACCCTGGCGAGTGCACGTCGAAGCCGTTGGAACATCTCGTTTATCAGGCCGAGTTCTCGCGTAACGACCTCGACGTCGGTCGCAGCGTCTGATAGCAAAAGTTCTAAGAGCAGTCCGGGTTGTGGTTTCCGGATAGCATGCATTGATGAAATGGTATTTCAACAGCCAGTTAGTCCCCAAACGGGTTGCCGGTGTCTTTCACTTCGGTACTAAGGTTGTATTCCGCACGCACAGCCTTGAGCACGCCCTCGATGTCGCGCTCGAAGCCGACCGCGTTGCCGAAGTGGGTCATGTTCCAGTTGCAGCCTGTCTTGTCAGGCTCCTGCATCTGCGGCCGCGGCACACGAATCTTCACGCCATCCTCGACGATTTCCTGCAGTCGATGGATTCGTCGGTTGACCTCCTGCTGAAGCTGCGAGGCATTGAGCGTCTTGCGTATCATCCAGGTCTCCCTCCGGTTGCTTAAGCCAGTCTAGCGCAAATGAGGCGTTCCGCGACCTGGCGCTGAAAAGCAAAGTGCCTGAGAGAGCAGGCGCCTTGGTTCGTCGGGGGGTTGTGGTGCAAATAGCGCAGGCGAGCGCGAGGCCACCCGGCTGTTCGTCATCTCAGCGAGCTGAAAGGACCGCCGTCCACACTGAGGGCGCAGTGGTATCTTTGAGGTGCAGCTTCATCAGCTTGAATTGGCCTTTGCGAATGCGATGCATCAACTCGATGCCGGAAATGGAGGTTGCTGCCGGAAATGGAGGTTGCCGCAGTCCTGAAGCGTTTAAAGCCGAGCATCACGTTCAGCCGCGCTTTGAGGTTGCGATGATCCTGTTCGATCAGGTTATTCAAGTACTTCGACGATCGCAACGTTGTGCTTTCAGGCCGCAATTTATCGATCGTCATTTCGCGCACTGCGCGATGCGACGCCGCGTAGCCGTCCAGCGTGATTGTCTTGGGAGCGAGCCCTTGACTCCTGATCGCTTTCGCGAAAAAAGGCTCTGGCAGCAGCGACATCGCGCCTGGCGCTGAGCCGGAAGTCAACCGTCTTGCCGGCCCGGTCAACCGCTCGGTAAAGATAAACCCACTTGCCACGGATCTTCACCTAAGTTTCGTCGACTCGCCACGACCGGCCGGCTGCCGTAGCAAAACGGTTCCAGCGCTTGACGAACTCCGGCGTGAACCGCTTGACCCAGCGCATGATCGTCGTGTGCGCCAGAGAAAGGCCACGCTCGGACATCATCTCGCGCAGGCTCAGCTGTTAGCGCAGGTACCAACGAACGCACAAGACGATGACTTCGCGATCGAAGTGCCGACCTTCGAACAGCTTGTCAATGTTCCTCAGCTTACTCATTCTGTTTGCCCTGCGTGCGTCAAAACCCTGAGCCTAACCCATCGGCCTCCGTATTTGCACCAGAGCCCTCCTACCCGCGTTGAGAAAGTACCTGGACTACGAAACGCCAGCCGAGCGATCCAGCAAACTATTGCATCCACCGGTTGAATCCGCCCCTGCGTGCATCTAGTGCCGCGACTTATAGGGAGCCTATATCAGTGCTTGAGAGGCTGCATAACTAGCCAAAGAGCTTCACGCGAGGCGTCCACCATTCCGTCCCAGCGCCTTGCTGGCGGCCATCGAGACAACTCGGGTGCGCTTGACAGCGGCGCCTCGACCGCCTGATGCCGAACCGCGCCACCTCGCCCGCGCTTGCTGGCTAGAAAATGCTGGTGCCATGGACGAAACAGCATCCGGGCGAGGCGCGTGAATTGAGGCTTCGAACTGCCCCGACATCGGCAACTTCGCGGGTCGAACCTTGAATAGTTCCGCCTGCAAATCGTCCGTACCGTCGTGGACGGAGGGCAGGTAGGCGGTTGGCAACACTTCTTTCAAGCTTGCCGCCGTCGCATCGACGCCAGCTTGCAGTTCACCAGCATGTTGGCGCACGGCACGGTCGACAGTACCCTGCACATTGGTCACCGCCAGTTCTATACCTTCCTTCATCTTGCGCAATTCGTCGATCCGGATCTGCTGATCTACTTCCGCCCGCACGCCATTCAGGTAACGTTGCGCGCGCCCCAGTAACGCGCCGGCAGTGCGCGCGACACGGGGAAGTCGTTCCGGACCGAGCACAACCAGTGCGACCGTGCCGATGACGGCCATTTTGGAAATGTCGATGTCAAACATGGCAACTGCTCCTCCAGACTGTTGCGAATTCAATCAATGCACGGGTCATTGTTGCGAGACGGCAGGGGGATCCCGCACGTCGATGTGGGCGGCCACCGGCGCCTCCTTCCCGGGGCCGTCTGCGATAACCGGTTCGATTTCCTGCATGCCTTCCTTGAAACCCTTGATCGCTCCGCCGAGGTCCGAGCCGAGATTGCGGATCTTCTTCGTGCCGAAAACTAGCGCAACGATTGCCAGAACGATCAGCCAGTGCGTAATGCTAAGGCTACCCAAGATCAAACTCCTTTCATATGTAATGGACTTAACAGCAATCAATCCCACGTCTTGCGCTCATCGTAGTGCCATTTGCATGTGGCGTGTATCAGATGCTCTTATGGTTTTTTCAAAGAAATCTTGATTGTTCATTTGCGCCGCACGTTTCTAATATTCGTCGCACGGAGCGGATGGCGATCTTCCGATTCTGCAGGGAGCCCTCCAGATTGAGCGACGACTCACTGCAGCACAAGCCAGACCGGATCGTGCCCACATCTGTGTCGTACAGGAGTTCATCCTGACCACCGTGGATTCTTCAATAGGAATACTTATGAGAGAGCAACCATGACTGACCTGAAACGTCGCAGTGTACTAGCCGGTGCGGCCGCAGGTGCCGTGGCACTCGGTGCAACGGCCGCCGCCAAGGCAGCCGAATTCGGCAACCCGGACCGTCCTTTGCAGGGAGGTATCAACTCGACGCCCGCTGCGATTTCCGAGCCCGGCCCGCAGAATCCACAACTGCGCGATGTTTTGCCGTCGTTCAACAACCCGCCGCCGACGGATGTCGGCGGAATGCCGATTCCATGGGCATCCTTCAATGAGGCGCACAAGCGCATACAGGCGGGTGGCTGGGCACGCGAAGTGACAACGAAGGCGTTTCCGGTGTCGAAGGACATCGCGGGCGTGAACATGCGCCTCGGACCCGGCGGTGTGCGCGAACTGCACTGGCACCAACAGGCCGAGTGGGCGATCATGGTCAGCGGCGAGGTTCGTATCACGACTATCGACACCAAGGGTCGCGCTGAAGTCGCCGATGTACAAACCGGCGACATCTGGTACTTCCCGCCGGGTCTGCCGCATTCGCTGCAAGGCTTGGGCAACAACGGCGGCGAATTCGTGCTGGCTTTCGACAACGGTTCATCGGGCGAATTCAACACGCTGATGGTGTCGGACTGGATGGCGCACACGCCACCGGAAATCCTGGCGCAGAACTTCGGCGTGCCGGCCGAGAAGTTCAAGGAAATCCCGCTCGAGCAGCTGTGGATTTACCAGGGCGCCAAGGCCGGTCCGCTCGCGGCCGACCAGGCCTACGCCGCGGCGCCGAACGGCCGCCCAGACCATCCGTTCATCTTCCGCATGGGCTCCATGGCGCCGACGCTGGCCCAGCCGGGCGGTGAAGTGCGCATCGTCGACAGCAGTATCTTCCCGGTTTCGAAGACCGTGGCGGCCGCGATGGTGACGCTCCGTCCGGGCGGTTTGCGCGAGATGCACTGGCACCCTGATGCGGATGAATGGCAGTACTTCATCCAGGGTACCGGCCGCATGACGGTGTTTAACACGGGCCCGGCCGCTCAGACGGTCGACTTCAATCCGGGCGACGTGGGCTACGTCGAGAAGAACCTGGGGCACTACATCAAGAATACCGGGAATACCGACCTCGTTTTTCTGGAAATCTTCAAGTCGGACCACTTCTCCGAAGTGACTCTGGCACAGTGGCTGGCGAACACGCCGCGCCAGCTGGTGCGTGAGCACCTGCGCGTCGATGACGCCACGCTCGACGTTATCCACAAGCTGAAGGACCGTCGCGACGTGCTCGCGTAAGCGCAAGCAGTTCTGCGGTGACAGTGGCGCGCCGCGTGCACGCAGGGTCGATCTGAAGCGGACTCACGGCGCCCCAATCCGGATTCAATTCTGTTCCCCCGTGATTGCGGGGCAGAAGCAGTCATCTCGTATCGACACCACGTAGCACTTTGAAAAGGCCCCCACCATGTTGATGGCAATTAAACGCACCGCTAACTACGCCCTGTCCGGGAGATCAACGACCGACACCGTCACGGCGATGCGCGATGTCCTCGACAACAGGCGACATGGCATCCGTGCGCTGCTGCCATTCGCCGGCCCTGGGGTGATCGCCTCGGTCGGCTACATGGACCCGGGCAACTTCGCGACCAACATCCAGGCGGGCTCGACCTACGGTTATGAGCTGCTTTGGGTGGTGCTGCTGTCAAGCCTTGTGGCGATGCTGTTTCAGGCGATGTCAGCCAAACTCGGTATTGTGACCGGCCGTAGTCTCGCGGAACTATGTCGCGACGAATTTCCGCGTCCGCTTGTGATCGGGATGTGGATCGGTTCGGAGATTGCCGCGATGGCAACCGATCTGGCAGAGTTCATGGGGGCGGCGATGGGCATCTCGCTGCTGTTTCATGTGGCGATCGGGTGGGGACTGCTGATTACCGGCATCATCACTATCGGCATTCTGTCGCTCGATAGAAAGGGTTTCCGCCCGCTCGAAATCGTCATTGCCGCGCTCATCGCCATCATCGGTCTGAGCTATCTATGCGAGCTCGTGATCGCACCACCAAACTGGCACGCCGCCATCTTTCACACCTTCGTGCCGCATCTGCGGGGCAACGACGCCCTGATGCTCGCGGTTGGTATCGTCGGCGCGACCATCATGCCGCACGCGATTTATCTGCACTCGGGTCTGACGCAGAACCGCGCACCGGCTCGTAACAACTACCAGCGCCGCAAGCTGGTGCGGTTTTCGAACCGTGAAGTGGTGATCGCCCTGGGCTTTGCCGGCTTCGTGAACCTGGCAATGGTGGCCATGTCCGCTTCCGTGTTCAACAAGAAGACACCAGGCATTTCCGACATCACGGTGGCGTATCACACGCTCACACCTGTTCTTGGCGCCGGAGCGGCAGCACTGTTCCTCATTTCACTGCTGGCTTCGGGTATCTCCAGCTCGGTGGTGGGAACGATGGCCGGTCAAAACATCATGCAGGGCTTTGTCGGATTCAAGACGCCGGTGCTGGCACGACGCTTCATTACGATGGTGCCGGCCGTCATTGTCTGCATGACGTGCAATCCAATGACCGCAATGGTGGATAGCCAGATCGTGCTCAGCATCATCCTGCCCGTCCCGCTTATTGCGCTCGTGGTGCTGTCATCGCGGCGCTCAGTGATGGGTCGATTCACTGCGTGCCGGAAGCTGATCGGCACTGCCGTCTTCGCCACTGGCGTGATTCTGGCCCTGAACGTGATGCTCGTCTGGCAGTCGGTCGTCGCGTAACAGCGCGCGAGTGCGAAGCGCGACTTCGTGGCTGGCGCTACTGGCGGCAGTCGTCCTTGTTTCTAGAGCAGCGTGGTCAGGCCGCTGAAGAACGATGCCCGTATGCACACTCTCAATACCCGTGAAATCTTCAAGCCGTGTACCGCCCTCGGTAAGAAGAAACTGCCGGAAGTCGTCCGCCGCCCGCGGTAAGGGGCGGTCCGCGCGATGGACCACACACCATTGGCGTCTAAGCGGAAAACCCTGCACGTCGAGCACTTTGAGCAAACCGGCGCGCACTTCGGACTGAACCGCTTGTGTTGATAGAAAGCTGATGCCCATGCCGGCCATGACCGACTGTTTGATCGCTTCTTCGCAGCCGATTTCCATAAAACGCGGTGCCGATTCGCGTCGGCAGAATGTGTCGTTGGCGGCGTTGCGGGTGTCGGTACCACTCTCCCTTACGATCAGGCATTCGAGCGCGATGCGCGCATATGGGATGTCGGTTTCACAAGCAAGCGGATGTGTCGGTGCCGCCACCAGCACGAAGGGATTGGGTGCAAACGGCTCGGCTATGATGGCAGGGCCATCCGGCGCGTGCACCATCACGGCGAGGTCGATCTGGTCGCTTCGCAGCAAGGTGATGAGTTGATCGCGACTGCGCACTGTCATGTCGAGATCGACGCTGGTGTTGCGTTGCATGAACGAGTTGATCAGATGCGGAAAGAAGTAGCTGCCCGAGGTGATCAATCCGACTCGCAGACGCTGGATGCCGCCTGTCATGAGGTCCGCCAGTGATTGCTCGGCAGTCTTCAGATCTGCAAGAATCACCCGGCAATGACGTAGAATCAGCGTGCCGGCTTCGGTCAGCGAGATCCGCTTACCGGTGTGGCGGAACAGCGGCAAGCCAGTCTGGTCCTCCATCTGCTTGATCTGCATCGACACGGCCGGCTGGGTCAGGTGAAGGTCCTCAGCCGCGCGGGAAAAACTCAAGTTGCGCGCCACACTTTCGAAAGTCTTGAGTTGTCGAATCGTTATATTTCTCATGTAAGACCGCGCGTCTCCTTTCAGGACCGTAAAAACGCCCATTAGAAATCCGGGAGGTTTCAGGCGTTATCAGTTCGTGCGGGCGCGGTTGCCCGCAGCCGGAATGCGTGCATTCGACGCATGGCCAATGCCGCCTTCCTGGAGCCAATAGCCAAGACCCATGAAAATCCCACCGCCGGCGAGATTGCCCAGGGTGACGGAGAGTTCGTTGTGTACGGCACCGGCGAATGTGATGTTGGCCGGGTGCTCGCTGATCAGCGCAAGCGCGAACACGAACATGTTCGCGACGCTGTGCTCGAAGCCGCTTGCAACGAACGCGAATACGGGCCAGAAGATCAACCCGAGCTTGGCCGCGTCACTATCGGTCCGGGCTGCCATCCAGATCGCCAGGCACACGAGCCAGTTGCACAGGAGGCCCTTTGCGAACAGCTGAACCGCCGGGGCGGCCATCTTCGCTTCAACCACCTTGAAGAACACCTCCGAACCGTCAGTCAACAGCACGCCCCCGCCGGCCGCGTGTAGAATCGCCGCGAGCACCACCGCGCCGATCAGATTGCCGATCCAGCACACCGCCCACACTAGTACCATGCCACCGACCCCGGTTTCTCCGCGGAATACCGCAAACGGCATGTACATCGCCGTGCCGGTGAACAGATCGGAACCGGCGAACACAACGATCGTCAGCGCGCAGGCGAATACTGCACCCATGATCAAGTGCGTATAGGCCTGATTGACATGCGAGCCGACCGAAAACATAAGGATGTCGCCAAAGCCAATGTAGGCACCAGCCATCGCCGCGCCAATCAGAAAGGCAAGCGGCGAGCGCACGACAGCCGACGCTTTGTGCGCGCCGATCTTCGCGAATTTATCGATACTATCTGCGTACATCACTACTCCACAAAAATAAGTCGCGTCCGGATCGAGTAGCTATCCGGAAGCTTCACGCTCACCGGGTACCCCATTCTCGGCCGCTCACTCTGGCGGCCCCATGACACTGCGATTACAAGCGTGTTATCTTCACGCTAGCCATGCGGTCACACGAGTACACCGGCGTGTCAGCACCGATGGTCCCGCCCCGAGCCCCGTACGAGCGGGACGCCACGCAGCACTTCAGCGAATCCGGGAGCACGCAAAGCGACAAACTTCTTACAGGCAGCGCCATGCACTGTCGCTTTAAGATGCAATCCAGATCGACTTGGTGGTATGTCCTACAACGTTCCGACGGCGAAGCGCGCAAGCGAAGCTGCGACACCCGCGCCATACTCCGGATCGGCCCTGGTGCAGTTGTCGTTGTGGCGCTGCCTCACTTCATCCCTGCATCGCCCATCGCCCGCGCCGTGTTGTCGAAGAGCGTCTGGCGCTGGGCCGCATTCATCTTGCGGAAGAGATCGCCTGGCTGCTTGTAGTAATCGTCATCGACCCGATGGTCCCAATGAGCCGCCGCGCCGTCAATTTCCAACGGCGGTTCGTTGAGTTGCGGCTGACCCGTCCAGACCGCATTGCTGTTAGGCCAATACGACGGCATGCCGCTGGACAGATCACGTTTCCCTCCGACATTGTGGCGTGGTTACGCTCGACTGCCACTCGCAGCCGACGATACGGCTCCATCTGCACGGGCGCCTTTATACTCGCGTCAACGGTCTGCTTGACGGACGTCATGTGACGATTCATTGGGCCGCCTCCGAGGCTTCGGCCGGAGCGCATCCATCGCTTACGATCGACGAAGACGCGCTGTACGGTGTCAGCCTGTAGGTGCCCCGGTGTGTGCGGTAATGCACACAGAGAACGAGAGAAAAAAACTCCCCGAAATGGGGAGCTTTGATCGGCTCGGGCCGATCCACCAGTGCAAGCGCGAAGTAACGCGAACCGCGGCGAACTATTGAGTGATTTTCACTTGGATCAAACCGACGCGGATACATCGTTCCGCTTCGCGAAGTTGAATCGCAGCAGGTTGCTGATATCGGTATCTGGGTGCACGCTGCGGCAGTTCGGTCGGCACGCGAGGCAGATACGCATACCACCGTAGAGCATTGCCTCCCGTAGATCGCACACTTAGATTAGATTCCCAAAGACGCGCTTTTACGAGATCGGCCTTGTGCAGCACTGCGCCTTCGAAGTTACCCCCGCGCACACATGACGCGCTGGAGATCCCGGGCGACGAAAGTCGAAGCCCGGGATCTTACGATTAGGACTCCATTACTTGAAGCAGACGAGCGTACCGCAGGAGAGCAGTCGCGCAATCTGGCGCACAAAGGTTTCTTCAAGAGAGTCGAGCCCTGAAAAAGTCAAGAATTTCGTCCCGCGCCTTTGTCGTCGGCTGCCCCTCTTGATCTATGAGATGTACAGTGACGACGTTGTGGGGTGTTTGCACTACCTTTTCAAAGAACTCGGGCACGTCTCTGTTGGCAGCGCTGTCGGGCAGCACTCGCCCGATAAATCGATCTCCAAGCGCTTCTTCATATGCAGCGAATCTCTGGGACTTACAAAAGCGATCGCCTTCGAAGCGATACGCCATAACTGTGAGATCTTCTTTTTCAAGTCGTGCCTTGACTACTTTCAGCTCTTCTGGAGCTATCTCCAGTCCGGCGTCGTCGTCAAGTGGCAGCGCGGGTTGCGAGAACACTGGTGCGAGCATCGCCGGTTCGAGCATCATCGACAAAGCAAAGTTTCCCGAAAAGCACATTCCGATTGCGCCGACACCTGGACCACCGCATTCTTCGTGGGCAAGCTTGGCCAAAGCCCTCAACCACTTTGTAACTGGACTAGAACCGCCAGCACCGAATGCACGGAATTCCGCGCTCACGCATAGGCGCTTGAATATCGCCTGTCCGACTTCGAGGTCGATAGGTTCGCCATCCCTGCCGTATAGAGAGGGCATGTAGACCGTGAAGCCTGCATCTCGAACCCACCGGGCAAATCGCGCAACATGTGGGCTGATACCCGGAACTTCAGGGATCACGATCACTGCGGGGCCCTTGCCAGAAATATGGACAAGTTTGGTGATGTCGTCCAGTAGCGTGATTTTTCGCGGCTGGAAGTCCTTTAAAGGATCGTATTCGTTAAGATTTCTCGGTTGCATGGCTGATTCCTCTTGAGTGTGGGAACGACAAGGTAGGCGCACGACCCTCGTCGCATACCTCTCGTTTCCCGCTAGTAAGGGTTGTATTTGACTGCCAGAAACCGCAAACTAGCAGTGTCCGTTCAGACACTTATCAGGCGGTATCAGCCATGTTTGATTTCTCGGTCATAGTTCTGCGCGGAGCGTCCGCGTCAAGCGTCGCGATGACCCTTGATATCCTTTCGACCGCGGCGGCTTGCGCAAAGAAGGTTGGGTGTGCTGTACCGCAGTGGCGGATATATTCCACCCGGAAACTCGTCAGATTGAGCAATGGTGTGAGCGTGGGCGCAACGCCGCTGCCTAAGAAGTTAAGTCACGACGGTTCGGTGTGGATTATTCCCGGTTTGGACTTGCAGACAGTCGCGGAAGTCACGACTCGATTTGATGAACCGGATGCCAAGCGAACGATTAATGCATTGCAAGAGCACGTAAGAGCAGGTGGCGAGGTCGCGGCGTCGTGTTCGGCGGTTTTTTTATTACGTGCGGCAGGCTTACTCGATCACCGGCGGGTGACCACCACATGGTGGTTCGCTGGTCTGCTTCAACAAATGGCGCCAACGTGTACGGTCGACGGTGACAGGTTGCTGGTCGTAGATAAAAATATTGTAACGGGCGGGGCTGCATTTGCGCAGATCGACGTCATGCTTTATCTTTTGCGTACCAGATTTAATCCGACGCTCGCAGAAGCGGTATCCCGAAATCTGCTGATTGATGGTCGCGGGTCTCAGGCGCAATTTATTGTTCCGGCCGCATTGGCAAATGGCAATGAATTGGTTGGAAAGCTAGTATCGCTATATGAGGCGCGACTACGAAATCCCCCAAGCATCGAAAGGCTCGCGACTGAATTGTGCATGTCGAGTCGAACTCTCTCTCGACATGTAAAGGTTGCGACCGGTCGAAGTACTTCAGCGCTGCTTCAACATGTCCGCATTAGTAGAGCACGCATGTTGCTTGAAGCGGGCAATCTTACGATCGAACAGATTGCTGAAGAGATAGGGTACGGAGACACCACTGCACTCCGTCGTCTGATGCGTAAGTTGACCGGGTCGACACCACGTCAATTCCGACCCTCCGTATTGCCAAAATGATCGTCTCAAGAATAATTTTCTCATCAGATCGTCTCGCCCATTTGGGTGACAAATCGAGCGCGGTCTCCGCAACTCGAGCAAAGTTCGGCGACAGACTGCGTCTCGCTCGTGGACTAGGAGGAACATCGCCCACGTCGCGCTCGTGACTTCGTTGTCATGCCTGGTTCGATTGGGCCGACATGAACCTTCTGGTGTCCTTCGGCAGCTTTGCTTCCTGAACTCGGTAGGCACTCGTTGTCCATACAGCAAACCTATGAGAATGGATTGCGAAGCTTCGTTGCGACGTTGACCGCATTACTCCCAGACGCAGATTTGAAAGCGGCGGGTCGTCGGGCAACCGCATCTTTGCTCTCATGGTGGGCACCCTTCAGCTGGCGTGCGCTGTGCCAGACGCTGCCCGCGCGGAGGAAATCACGGAAGGCGGCGTCGAGGCAGCGGTCGTCCTTGCACGCGAGTCACAAGAATGAACTTTGCTTGGCGGCGGCCCGGCCTCCTCAGCTGAGCCAGTGCAATGTATGAGGTCCACGGAGACCTGCAGATTGACGACCGGCCACCGACCGGCGTGAAGCGCCGTTCCAGCATCCGCCCCGTGACACGATCGAATGCCAGAAACTGGCCGACACCAGAAGCTCGAGTCTCATCGGATACGATAGTGAACTCACCATCTTGCGTGGGGACAAGAGTTGCGTAACGGTTGCACGGGCTTAATTTTCCTCGAAAAATCCCTGCGTCGATTGGACGTGGGCATTCGATCAGTCGAGAAGCAACTGCCCTATGTGGTCGTGGTCTTCCAGACAGGCGGTCGCTCACGCCACCGCCCTGCCTAGCTCCCCATCACGCGGCGACAGCCAGCATCGACCGACGGCACCTGGCAGACGCACAAGCACATGCATACTGAGCGCGAGCCTCTTCGTCTTCGGCATCGTCGATTGCCAGCAGATAGTCGATGAAGAGCTCTTCGCCTGCGTCGACTGGCCGGAGCGCGTAGATGAAAATCCGCCCTTGATCCTCGACGGTCTCGCAGTTCGGCGCGCAGGCGTGATTCAGCCACCGCGCACTGTTACCGCCGCGACTGCCGTCGATGACCCGGCCATCCGACAGACCGAACAGGAAGGTGTGTCCCGTGACGCCTTCACGCCGGTGTCGACGTAACGCGTCCCGCCACGCTGTGATTTCGCCCTTATATTCGAGCACGCGCTCGCCCGCTGCGAGCGGACGCATCGCAAATACACCTTTGCCGTGAACCAGCGATCTCCGAACGATGACGCGTCGCATTCTATTGCCCTGACGGTGGTCTTTGCGCAAGTATGAAGCGGCCAATTTCCGCGTCTACTGATGGAAGAAAAATTTGTTGCCGCAACCGCCAGCTCCTGGCGCGCGGCACTCTATCCAGGGGCGTGGGCAGGGTTCGAGTCGCGACAGCGAAGGTTGATCGTCAGATTCCCCGCGATTCAGGCAAGATTCAGAATAGTTGGGCGCCAAGTTCGCGCAGGCTGGCCCACTTCACCGTACTCACGAATGTCCGGCCCGCCGTGTCGAGCGATTCGATCATCGCGCGCTGCCCACGCGCTTCCGCGATGACGCGCACGATGCGGGTCCGGTAGCGTAGCAACGCACCGATAGTCGGGCACGAGGTCTGCCGCCGTGTCCGGGAATGTTTCTTTTCCATGCGAGTATCGATATAGATAGGCAGCAAAAGCGAGGGGCCGAGATACAACGCACTAACCCGCAGCAAATGCGACAGGGCCAGCCGCCCTGAGTCCAGACCGGCAGCCTGAGCACGGTGTTCCGACGCGACTGTCGCCGTACAGGTCGCGGCGATCCGACCAGGAGGCCGTTCGCAGCCGCGTCCGATGGCTTGGCTGTGGTTTCAGGCGCCGTTCACCGCGTCCTTGAACGCCTTGCCCGCGGTGAACTTGACTGTCTTGGCGGCAGCGATCTGGATCTCGGCACCGGTCGCCGGATTGCGTCCGACCCGTGCGGCACGCGCACCGGTCGAAAACGAACCAAAGCCGATCAGTTGCACCGTCTTTCCTTTCGTCAGCTCACCGGTAATGGTCGCGATCACCGCGTCGATCGCCTCACCGGTCGCGGCCTTGCTGTCTCCAGTCTTCGCGGCAACTGCATCCACCAGTTCCTGCTTGTTCATGGTTTTATCCCTGTTCTGGTTGTGAAGATGTCGCCCACCCTACCCGATCGCCGGGGCATTAGGCAATATCTGCCAGTCCCGGCTTCGCATCACCCGACTGGCCGCGCGTCGCCGGCCGCTTATCTGAGTCGTGTCCCGATGCCC